>CAZAJH010000225.1:0-3432 GCA_964485385.1 uncultured Flavobacterium sp. | reverse complement strand
GCAACCAAATCGGTACTTTGTTTTACATCCAAAACAGAAAATCTATCCATCAGGTCGTTACATTGCTTCAAAGCATGTTGCTGAACTAATCCTAGCTTTTCAGTAGACAAATTGATTGCATCAGGAAAAAGTAATAAAGTAGGTTCGTCAAAATTTCGCAACAAATCCAATCCTGTTTTAAATATTCCATCATCACTTATCGAAGTGCTGTAACCTCCAATAGAAACAATGTAACAAATTCCTCCTCCATTAGCATAAAACAGTCTCATGCTATTATACAATTTATAAATACTTTGTGTAACAGTACAGTTATCAGTTGGAGCTAAATTAGCATCCAACTCAACACTTACTGCACTTGGACTTGGTGCTCCTCCAAAAATTTGTTCAAACTCCATAAAAGAAGTTATTCTGGTGGGAACAATTGGCCCTTTTTCTGTAAATCCAACAAAAGCTGGTATCGCGGTTGCAACTTGGGCTATTGATGGTGGAAATGCATCAATCTCGTTGATATACACTCCTGGTGTTTTAATAGAACTTACATTCATGACATTTTTATTTATATTAATATTAGCTTTACTTGATTATTTTGTTGTTTAAAAAGGCGGTTCAAAATTGAGCTCCTCTATAGCTCCAAATCCGTCTTGCGAGTTATTTTCCCACAGTTTTAATCGTACACGTTGGATTACTTTTTCGCCTTCCGTTTGGTCACTTTGAACGTGAACTAACTTCATTTTTACTAAAACAGAGGGCATGTATCTGGAACCCAAATACGACCACATTTGGTTGAGCTGATCGATAGAAAGGCTAATGGTTTCAAAGGTTATTTTAGCGTATCCATCACTCTCCAGTTGTTCTGGAGTATTAAGCGGAATAAAATCAGGATAGGTAATTAAAGCCATTCCCTCTTTGTAATAAACAGCATTGTTTTGTTGAAAAAAGTAAAGTATGTTTTTTAGTTTGTCAATGCCATCTAAATACTTACTCAAATCTTTGTTGTACGAACTAAACAACAAAGAAATAATCAAATGTTTGGTTGGATGCCTGTACCGTTGAATATCAGTTTGGTTGTTCAATTCCCTGAGATAAACAGATTGATTTCTGAGGGTTTTGTCTTCTTCAATATTGACAATAGACATGACTATAGGAAAAGTCGACTCTAAAAAATCATCCCCATCATTCAATGCTGCAATGTTGGTAATATCTAAGTCAATGTCAACTTGCTTTTTGATTAACTCAGCTAATTTTTCTAGTACAACTTTAATATTCATGATTGAAAATATTTTCGCTATTGACTTTCAAAATAACAAAATGTAAACGATTGAATTATAAGGTAAAACATCCATTTTTTTAGCGTGTTTTTCCTTAAAAATTTACTTTTTTTACCCTCAGAATTTGTGTTGCACAAACAGAAGTTTTTCCTATTTTTATAAAAAAATAAAGGATGAAAAAAGTGTACTTGTTATGGATTTTGTTTCCCTTTTTCAATTGGGCTCAACACGATACTTCGATGGTGAATGCTCTCATTGATGATTGGCACAAGGCCGCTGCAACAGCCAACTTTGAGGCTTACTTTGCAGCCATGAGTGAGGAGTCTGTTTTTATAGGAACTGATGCAACTGAAAATTGGAACAAAAAAGCTTTTCAAGAATTTGCAAAACCTTATTTTGACAAAGGAAAGGCTTGGAATTTTACTCCTTTAGAGCGTCATATTTACTTTGCTAAAGATGGCAAAACGGTTTGGTTTGATGAATTGCTCAATACACAAATGAAAATTTGTCGAGGAAGTGGTGTATTGGTCAAAGAAAAGAAAAAATGGAAAATCAAACATTATGTTTTATCGATGACGGTTCCCAATGACAATACCGACGCTGTCATAAAAATAAAAGCACCAATTGAAGAGGCCTTGATTGAAAAGTTAAAAAACTAAGTTGAGCCAACATGGCTGTAAAGTCCCACTTCGGGGCTTTTTTTATTGATTTTAAAACCATACACTTTTTTTTCTCGTAGATAACTTCAGCAACTCTAATAGCTGAAATATGAAAATCAATAAAAAACTGAAAATTGCCTTACTCAGTATTGTAGTAATACCATTGGTATTGTTTCTCATTTTGGTATACCATGTAGCCAATGCTCGACCAATCGAAAACGCCAATATCCAGATTAGCCGCATCGATTTTGACCGCCCATTCGATTCGTTGAGTACCTGCGAAATCAAAGAAAAATTACATTCTATTGAAGGTGTAAAAAGCGACATTATCGTAAAAAACAAGGTGGTGGTATACTTCCATGACAACACCATTACCGATTCGAAAAAGGTCTTCAATGAACTCATGCGCAAAGGTAATTACAAAGCCCAACGCTTTATTTTACCTGCTACTTTAGCCAATCATTCGGTTTGTCCGGTACTTAAAAAAGACAGTTTCAAATACCAATTCGCTAAATGGGTAAAAAACACATTCAAGTAAACTTTAAAATTTTTATCATATGAAAAATGCAGCAAAACTAGCAATCTTAACATTAACCTTGAGTTCTATTGTTTTTACATCATGCAACAACGATGACGATGAAACCATGGTCGTACAACCTGTTATGCCTTCCATTTACGATCGTTTGGGCGGTACTACGATGGTCTCCGATCCGGACAATCCAGGTCAAATGATTGAACAAGGTAGGTTGAGCTACCGAAAAGTAGTAAACGCTACTATTGGTCTGATTGTTGCCGATGTGCAAGCAAACGCACCCGGTAATTTAGGAGCCCATTTTGCTCCTGTACTCAGTGAAGTAGGAGCCGGCAACACCACCAATCTAGCTATATTGGTAGATAATTTAACCGACTTTTTTTCATTTAATACAGGAGGAACCAACCCTGTAAATACGTACTCGGGTCTAAATATGGTAGCGGCACACAACCCAGCTGCCAACCCAAGAATGGGAACCACAGCTACAGATGCAAACTACACCAAATTTGTGACTTACGTTGGCGCTGCCGCTCAACAAAATGGTGTCGCATCCAACACCCAATTGTATGCAGATATAGTAGCCGTATTGGAATCATTACGAGATCCAATCGTTCAATAAATAGTTTTGTTTTGGTTAGGTTGAAAATGCTACCTCAGACTATTTGAGGTAGCGTTTGTTATTTTCGTAAGTTATCCAACATCACTTGTGTCATGCTATCCATCTCAAACTGATGTTTCCAATTCCAATCATTTCTAGCACAGGAATCATCGATACTTGCTGGCCAACTGTCGGCTATTTTTTGACGAAAATCGGGTTGGTAAGTAATCGTAAAATCGGGAATGTGTTTTTTAATTTCTTGTGCAATTTCGGCTGGTGTAAAGCTAATTCCAGCCAAGTTATACGAAGAACGTATTTTAATATCGGTGGCATCGGCTTGCATAATCTCAACTGTGGCACGAATCGCATCGTCCA
>CAZAJH010000224.1:0-3434 GCA_964485385.1 uncultured Flavobacterium sp. | reverse complement strand
CAATTTTCATTTTAATGGTAATTTTCACAACGCCAATGATCTGAATAATGCGCTAAACGAACTCGAAAAAAACGAGAAGTACACTGATTTGGTGGCTTCTGATAGAGAAAAGATACTTGATTTATTTGAAGATGTTTTTGTGCACAAAGCCTTTACAGGTCGCTCCGGAACCTTTTATGGTTATGAAGGATTGGGTTCTATTTATTGGCACATGGTCTCTAAATTGCATTTGGCTGTAGAAGAAGTTTGTCAGTTAGCGGTTGAAAGTCAGCAAGATACAGCTGTGGTAAAAGCGCTTCAGTTGCATTTTGACGAAATAGCAGCAGGAATAGGTATTCATAAATCACCAAAGACCTATGGTGCTTTTCCAACCGATCCTTACTCCCATACACCATGGCACAGAGGTGCGCAACAACCCGGAATGACAGGTCAGGTAAAAGAAGATATTTTGACCCGAGTGGGTGAACTGGGGGTGAAGATTTCCCATGGTAAAATTAGCTTTCAACCTGCATTGCTTCAGAAAAAAGAGTTTTTGGGTCATGAAAAAAATGTAACATTTGTTGGGGTTGATGGAACTGAAAAAAGCCTATCGCTTCCCAAAGACAGTTTGGCTTTCAGCTTTTGTCAAATCCCCGTGTTGTACACTATTAGTTCAATGAATCAAATTCAATTGGATTACGCTAGTGGTGAAAAGCAAATTGTAGAAGCCCTAGAATTGAACAGTGAGCAAAGTCGTCTTATTTTCTTGCGAACAAATCAAATCGTACAAATTATTGTACTTGTAACCGAAGATAAACTGAGATAATGAATAAAGTAGGCTATATACTGTTTCTTTTGATGGTATCATGTACTACGAAAAGTAATGATTTTACAACAATGACGGCAGAAAAAATAATAGGGAATCCCAATTACCAAGCCATTTGTTATGGTGGATACCGAACCAATACCAGAGATAAAGAGCCTTCTGTAGCAGAGATTAAAGAAGATTTGAAAATCCTCTCAGCTATGAATATTAAAATCATTCGTACCTACAACGTGCATCATAAAGAAGCTGAACGTTTGCTTCAAGCCATTACCGAATTGAAAAAGCAAGATGATAATTTTGAAATGTACGTAATGTTGGGCGCTTGGATTGATTGTAAAAACGCCTGGACGAATCTACCACCCATTCATGATCAAGAAAGTGAGCGCAATGCGGTTGAAATTAAAGAAGCGGTTCGCTTAGCCAACCTATACCCCAATGTAGTGAAAATCATTGCTGTTGGTAATGAAGCTATGGTCAAATGGGCTACCAGTTATTATGTAACACCCAATATTATCTTAAAATGGGTTAATCATTTGCAAACACTAAAAAAGCAAAATCAATTGCCACGTGATTTGTGGATTACATCATCGGATAATTTTGCTTCTTGGGGTGGAGGCGATGCTTCTTACCATGTAGAAGATTTAAATCAACTCATACAAGCAGTTGATTACATTTCGATGCACACCTATCCGATGCACGATACGCATTACAATCCTGTGTTTTGGCAGCTCAGTGAAAAAGAACAATCCTTATCCGAAAAAGAAAAAATTGATGCCTTGATGCGCCATTCTCGTGATTATGCCATCGCTCAATACCAAAGTGTTGTCCAGTACATGAAATCGATTGGAGTAAATAAACCAGTTCATATTGGCGAAACAGGTTGGGCCACGCAATCGAATGAGCACTATGGAGAAAAGGGTTCCAAAGCTACTGATGAGTACAAATCAGCTCGTTTTTACCAATTGATGCGCGAATGGACCAACCAACAAAAAATCAGCTGCTTTTATTTTGAAGCCTTTGATGAAAGTTGGAAAGATAGTGCTAATCCGAATGGTTCGGAAAATCATTTTGGTTTAATCAATTTAAATGGACAGGCCAAATATGCTTTGTGGAATGCTGTTGATAAAGGGGTTTTTAGGGGTTTAACACGAAACGGTAAACCCATCACTAAAACGTTCAATGGAAATGAAAAGCAAATGTGGAGCAAAGTATTGTTGCCCAACGAACCTATGGTACATCATTAAAATGAAACATAATTTTAAAAATACAACTTTAATTTCACCTCTGATACTCGTTTTTATCATGGCTTTTTCATTGCACAGTTGTAAGGTTGCCGATAGCTTAAAATATGATGTGTATGAAACATCGGCACAAGGTAATGCACTCAAAAAAATAGACCAGTTTTCGACTCAAGGTGATCCTATTGTGATTCAATTGAATCCCGATAAAAAGTTTCAAACCATCACGGGTTTTGGTGGATCTTTTACAGAAGCCTCAGCTTATCTACTAAACAAGTTAAGTAAAGCCAATCGCAAAAAAGTATTAGAGGCTTATTTTAGTGAAGAAGGATCAAATTATTCACTGACTCGAACACACATGGCGTCGTGCGATTTTTCACTCAATAATTACACCTATGCCAAAGTGGAGAATGATTTGCAATTGCAACATTTTACAATTGAAGATGATAAAAGCGATCTGATTCCGATGATTCTCGAGGCCAAATCCATATCCAAAGAAGGTTTTAATATTATTGCTTCACCTTGGACCTGCCCGCCTTGGATGAAAGACAATAAAAAGTACGTGGGTGGAAAATTAGTACCTGAATTCAACGATAGTTTTGCATTGTACTTTTCAAAATACTTACAAGCTTACCAAAAGGAAGGCATTGCTATTTGGGGTGTTACGGTTATTAATGAGCCTCATGGCAACGGAAATAACTGGGAAAGTACCCTTTTTTCACCCGAAGAAATGACACTTTTTGTGCAAAACCACTTGGGCCCAAAATTAGCCGCAGACGGTTGGGATAAAGTCAAAATTTTGGGTTACGATCAAAACAGAGCCGGACTCAAAGAGTGGGTTGATGTAATGTTCAAAGACGAAAAATCATCGCAATATTACTCCGGGACAGCCATCCATTGGTACGAAAGCACCTATGATTATTTTCCTGATGCCTTACAATACGCACATCAAAAAGCACCGAACAAGCATTTGATTCAAACGGAAGCTTGTGTTGATTCAGAGGTACCTCATTGGCGTGATGATGCATGGTACTGGAAAAAAGAAGCTACCGATTGGGGCTGGGATTGGGCCAGTGAGCAAGACAAACATTTGCATCCCAAATATGCTCCAGTTAATCGTTATGCTACTGACATTATTGGTTGTTTGAATAATTGGGTAGATGGTTGGGTCGATTGGAACATGGTTTTGGATAGACAAGGTGGGCCAAATTGGTTTAAAAATTGGTGTACAGCTCCAGTTATCGTTGACCCTGAAAATGATGAGGTGTATTTTACTCCATTGTACTACACATTGGCTCATTTTAGCAAGTTCATGCGCCCAGGTGCCATTAAAATCGGATGTGAAATTAACAATAAAGAACTGATGGCAACTGCCGTAAAAAACCCCGATG
>CAZAJH010000223.1:0-3482 GCA_964485385.1 uncultured Flavobacterium sp. | reverse complement strand
CAGTGGTCAGTCAACAGTACTGACCACTGACCACTGACTACTGACTACTGACTATGAAGATCATCTGCATCGGCCGCAATTACGTCAAACACATCGAAGAGCTTCACAATGAAAAGCCCAACGAACCTGTCGTTTTTTTGAAGCCCGATTCGGCTATTTTACTCAAACAACATCCGTTTGTAATTCCCGAATTTTCTGACGATATCCATCATGAAGTTGAAATTTTAGTCAAAATCAACAAAGTAGGAAAGTACATTCAGCCGAAGTTTGCTCATAATTATTACGACGAAATTGGATTAGGAATTGACTTTACAGCCCGTGATTTACAAGCCCAACTCAAAGAAAAAGGGTTGCCATGGGAAAAAGCCAAAGCTTTTGACGGTTCAGCGGTGATTGGCGACTTTTTACCGAAAAAACTTTTTTCTTCACTAGAAAATATTAATTTTGAGTTGAAGAACAACGGAGAAACCGTTCAAAAAGGCAACACCAGTTTAATGCTTTGGAAGATTGACGAACTGATAGCCCACGTTTCTCAGTACTTTACATTAAAAATCGGAGACATCATTTTTACAGGAACGCCCGAAGGTGTAGCAAGAGTAAACCCCAATGATGTACTCGAAGGTTATATAGAAGAAAAACTACTACTTAAAATACAAGTTAAATAATGGCTTTACACTACAACCTAGCAAAAGTGCATGCTTTATCAGACAATGACCCTGAATTCGTCATGCAAATTATAACGCTCTTTATTACCGAAATTCCAGATGATTTAAAACAAATTGAAATCGGAATCAAAGAAAAAGACCACAAATTGGCCTATTCGTACGCACACAAAATTAAACCCACACTCGATTTGTTAGGAATGACTGTAGCGCATCAAGAGATTTTAGAAGTGGAGGCATGGACCAAACGCGAAGGTAAAAAAAGTGAAATTGAAGCGACATTTGATAGCATCAAAGAACAAGTGAAAGAAGCGGTAAAAGAAATTAAAAAGGATTTTGAAGTGTAGCTGATGCTGGCTATCGTGTTCTTGAGGTTAAAAGTGTCAGGTTTCAAGTTTTAAGTTGATTAGCAATTCGTTAATTTTGAAGCTTGAAACCTGAAACATAAAACCTAAAACTTGAAACTATAAAAATGAAAGCAGCCATCGTAACCATCGGCGACGAAATTCTCATCGGGCAAATCATTGATACCAATTCGGGTTACATAGCTAAAGCACTCGATAAAATTGGGATTCAAACCCACGAGATGCTCTCCATTTCCGACGACAAAAGCCATATTTTAAACACCTTTATTTCGTTGCAGAACAAAGTCGATTTTGTATTGATAACTGGCGGCTTGGGTCCAACCAAAGACGATATCACCAAAAAAACTTTCTGCGACTATTTTGAAGATGAATTAGTAGAAAATTCCACGGTTTTGGCTCACGTCAAAGATCTTATAGAAGGCATTTTTAAACGTCCCATAACACAAATGAACCGCGATCAAGCGCTGGTTCCCTCCAAATGCGAAGTTTTATTCAATAAAGTCGGCACCGCTCCCGGGATGTGGATGAAAAAAGAAAATACGGTTTATATTTCGTTACCAGGTGTTCCCTATGAAATGAAATACTTGATCGACGAAGTAATTATTCCCAAAATTGTCAAAGAATACGAGCGACCTTACATTGTTCACAAAACCATTATGACTTATGGTCAAGGGGAAAGTTTGGTGGCCGAACGCATCGAAAACTGGGAAAATAATTTACCCGAATTCATCAAGTTAGCCTATTTGCCCTCTCCGGGTAGAGTCCGTTTGCGATTGACTGCACGCGGAACAAACAAAGACTTACTGGAGCAAAGTATCGCCGAAAACGTTCACAGTTTATCGCTCCTAATAGGTGACATCATTGTTGGTTATGACGAGGGCGAAACCATCGAGGTCGTACTCGGAAAACAATTGATACAACAACATAAAACCATCTCCACAGCCGAAAGTTGCACAGGAGGAAAACTAGCCCAAATGCTTACTTCAGTTGCGGGTTCATCTGCTTATTTTAAAGGGAGTATCGTGAGTTATGCTACTGAAACCAAAATAAATGTACTTGGTGTCAATGCAACAACCATTCAAAAACATTCGGTCGTCAGTGCCGAAGTAGCTCAAGAAATGGCGCTTCGGATACAACAACTGATGAAAACGGATTATGCCATCGCTACCACCGGAAATGCAGGACCAGCCAAAGGCGATGCTGATGCTGAAGTAGGTACTGTTTTTATTGCCTTGGCCACGCCCAACGAGGTGATTGTTGAAGCATTTAACTTTGGACAACCCCGTGAAAAAGTAATCGATAGGGCTGTAAACAAAGCACTTGAACTACTTCAAAAAGAAATTTTAAAAAATCTATAATTTTTTTTGCTACAATGGTTTCTTTTTTGTTTCTTTGCACCCTGATTTTGAATAACGATTAAAGATAAGCATAATGTCAAGAGTTTGTGACCTTACAGGTAAAAGAGCGATGGTAGGAAATAACGTTTCTCACGCTATGAACAAAACTAAGAGAAAGTTTTCTGTAAACTTAGTTAAAAAACGTTTCTATCTTGCAGAAGAAGACAGATGGATTACTCTAAGAGTAGCAGCGTCTACAATTAAAACAATCAACAAAAAAGGATTAGCAGCTGTATTGAAAGATGCAAAGTCTAACGGATTTATTTAATATATCCCAATTCCAATAAAATAAAGCACGATGGCAAAGAAAGGTAATAGAATTCAAGTTATTTTAGAGTGTACAGAGCACAAAGATTCTGGTATGCCAGGAACTTCTCGTTATATCACTAAAAAGAATAAAAAAAATACTCCAGACAGATTAGAGATTAAAAAATTTAATCCAATCTTAAAGAGAATGACTGTTCATAAAGAAATTAAATAATTTAGGAAGTTACATCGTAATTTTCAAAATACACAGTAATCATGGCAAAGAAAACCGTAGCAACCTTACAAACCGCTTCTAAAAGATTAACAAAAGCTATCAAAATGGTAAAATCGCCTAAAACAGGTGCTTATACTTTTGTGGAAAGCATCATGTCACCAGAAGAAGTGGACGAATACTTGAAAAAGAAATAATTTATTCGTATCGATATAACTAAGCTACTTTCAGTCGGAAGTAGCTTTTTTATTTTTATGTTTTTCCCTAATTTAATATTTTGCCAAGGGAAGGAAGAACCTCATAAAATTTTCCTATTTTTGGCAGATAAATTGAAATTTTATTTCGGTTTTGTAGCAATTCCGGCTATCTGCTGCAAGTCCTCGTCTTTAAGACAGGTTTTTTGTAAAATGCCCGTTGGCTTCCGCTGGTCGCCACGTTCATTTTCAAAAACCAAGCCTTCAAAACTCCGGGCTTTCCGCGTCTATCCGGGCTATAAAAGTTTCAAGTTTGAGGTTAAATGTTATTGTTTATGAGACCTAAAACCTAAAATAAAATAAAATCTTTCAAAATAATAGAAATG
>CAZAJH010000222.1:0-3500 GCA_964485385.1 uncultured Flavobacterium sp. | reverse complement strand
ATCGTGATGGTAAAATTCAAAATTTTCGAGTTTAAAAAGATGCTCAATATTTTTTAAATCGCCCGTTATTAAGTTATCCATTCCGATTACATAATAACCTTCTTTTATAAAACGATCACACAAATGAGAGCCTAAAAAACCAGCAGCACCCGTGATAAGTATTTTTTTCATTGCAATTGTCTTTCCCTATTTTCTTCTACAAAAGAATTAAACAAACAAAAAAGAAAAATAAAAAACACGATTCCTCTTTGTCTGCAAAAAAATGATTCGGACAAAAATAACATTATCATCGTTACGGAAAAAACAATATGAAGAAAATCTTTATTTCGCCATGCGTTTTTATAATTGATGTACAACATTGCCAATAAGAGTAGAAAACCAATGATGCCGATTTCCGCAAAAGTTTGAACGTATTGGTTGTGAAAATTATACTCTCCAAAACTCGGAAATAAATTGTGCTCTTTTGCCTTTTTTTGAATTTCAGCTTGAGACGCTTCTAAACCAAATCCTGTGAAAAGAATATTTTGTTCTTGGAGCATTTCCAGAAAGATACGCAATTGATAAATCCGCAGCGCTGTGCCAGGGAAAAAATTATTTTGCTCAAACCGTTCTTTATTCCAGGCCTGTTGCAAACTTACATTATACACTTTGTTTACACTATCGCCCATGGTATTATTAACTGTATTATCAATAAACGCAGTTTGGTATTCTAATAAAAACCGTTCGCGTGCATCTTTCACATAAACAACGGACAATACGAGAAAAACAAAAACCGAAAAAACCGTAAAGTTTTTGGTTGATTTGGGTATGTCAACAAAATAATAATAATAACAAACCAATAAAATAACATCAATAGTAATTATCGATTTGGAAGAGAGCATAAAAAGGAGAGTCGTTAGTATAAAAATGGCTGCTTTTTCACTATTTTTTTTGTTTTCAATTGCCACAAAATAAAAGAGGGCAAACGACACCAAAACCGAAAAATAAATGACATTTAAATCTTTATTGACCAATTCATGATAAAAAAACACTCCTATCTTCTTGGTTTGAAAATACCGAATACACGCTGTAGTAATGTAAAATAGCGCATACACCACAATTCCGTAACTAAAGATTTTAGCAATTTTATATACCTGATTTCTGTTGATTTTAGGGATAAACAAAAAGCAAATCGGTATGGCTAAAAAAGGAAGTAATTTCTGCAGCGCATAGGTGCTCTGTTGGCTGTTTTGCGACCAAAACAAAGAGATAACCATGAGCGCATAAAATGCAATTGGCAATGCTTGTACAGTTGAAAAAGAAAGGTTTTTTCTTCTAAAAAAGACCAAAGAAGTGCCGACAAAAACAATAATTAATATACTGCTAAAGATATTTTTTAAAGGAATAGCGAGTAAGATGGCTGCTATGAGGTAAGTAAAAAATTCAGATTTTTCAATTAAGCTTCTGATTTTTAGAAGATTATTCATTAAAAAGTGCTTTGAATTTAATTTAATTATTGTCGCGTGTTTACTGTGGCTGAGAACAGTTTTCAACCTTTTCAAATACTTCGCAAGATATTATTTTTTTTGGGATATTTTGAATTGATTTGGGTTTCTTACTGTTTTTAACATTTTTAAGGATCAAAATCCATTTTCCATTTCAACATTTACTTTAAACTACAGTTTTATAATCTGCTTATTTAGACTATATTTGCACTTCAAAAAAAGAAACGATTAAATTTTTAATGAAAAAAGCAATAATTACTGGAGTTAATGGGCAAGACGGGTGCTACTTGTCGCAATTGCTCATACAAAACAACTACAAAGTAATTGGCTTAATTAGAAGTTTTTCCTCTGATCTAAGTGGTCTTAGTTATCTCAACCTCACCAACCAAATTGAACTTGTGGAGTGTGACCTTATGAATATTGCTCAAATAACAACAATTATTGAACAATTTCAACCGGATGAAGTATATAATTTAGCGGCACAAAGCTCTGTTAATCAATCATTCTATAGTCCTATTGACACTTTCAAATTCAACACCTTGAGTGTTTTCAATTTACTTGAAGCTATAAAAACGATTAATCCAAGTATTCGCTTTTATCAAGCCAGTAGTAGTGAAATGTATGGTCGTGTAGAACAGCTACCAATCAATGAAAGCAATGTGATACATCCATTGAGTCCGTATGCTATTTCGAAAGTAGCGGCCCATTACACTTGTGTTAATTACAGAGAAATTCACAATATGTATATTTGTTGTGGCATTTTGTTCAATCATGAATCTTATTTAAGAGGAAATCATTTTTTTGTGAAAAAAGTAATCCGAGAAAGTATCGAAATCTCAAAAAACAAAAGAACCCATTTACAAGTAGGAAACATCGATATAAAACGGGACTTTGGATACGCTCCACTGTATGTAGAGGCGATGCATTTGATGTTACAACAAGAAAAACCTAACGACTATATTGTTTGTTCTGGACAATCGGTTAGTTTGAGAGCAATTATTTATTATGTCTTTCAAAAATTCAATATCGATCCTTCATTGTGTGTAATTAATAAACAATACTACCGACCCACTGAAATTGAAGATATTTATGGCACTAACCAAAAAGCCAAAAAAGAATTAAACTGGAAATACGATTTTAACTTTTTTGAAGTTTTAGATTTATTAATAGAAGAAGAAATAAAAAATTATTCAACCTAAATGAAAATAGCATTAATCACCGGAATTAACGGACAAGACGGTTCTTATTTGGCCGAATTTTTACTAGAAAAAGGATACGAAGTACATGGCATAATAAGAAGAAGTTCATCTTTTAATACGCATCGTATTGAACATTTGTATATTGATGCCTTGATTAAAGATTTACACAACAAACGTAAAATCAATCTGCATTACGGCGATATGACCGATTCGACCAACTTAATTCGGTTAGTGCAACAAATAAAACCAGACGAAATTTACAACTTGGCGGCACAATCGCATGTAAAAGTTTCGTTTGAATTGCCCGAATACACAGCCGAAACAGACGGAATAGGAACTTTGCGTTTGTTGGAGGCTGTTCGCATTTGTGGATTGGCTGACAAAACCAAAATTTACCAAGCCTCTACCTCAGAACTATACGGAAAAGTGCAAGAAATTCCGCAAACCGAAACGACTCCGTTTTACCCAAGATCGCCTTATGGTGTGGCCAAACTATATGCGTTTTGGATAACTAAAAACTACCGCGAATCGTACAACCTTTTTGCAGTAAACGGAATCTTATTTAACCATGAATCGGAACGAAGAGGTGAAACATTTGTAACACGAAAAATTACACTTGCCGCCTCGCGAATAGCGGCTGGTTTGCAAGAAAAATTGTATTTAGGAAACCTCAATTCTTTGAGAGATTGGGGTTATGCTAAAGATTATGTAGAATGTATGTGGTTAATGTTGCAACAAGAACAACCCGAAGATTATGTAATTGCTACTGGCATTCAATATTCTGTACGCTATTTTTGTGAACTAGCATTTAGAGAAG
>CAZAJH010000221.1:0-3506 GCA_964485385.1 uncultured Flavobacterium sp. | reverse complement strand
AGTTTTCGACGAAGGGGTAGCGTTTCGTTATGAATTTCCTAAACAAGAGAAACTGAATTATTTTGTTATTTCCGATGAAAAATCGGAGTTTAATTTGACGGCAAATCACAAGGCATTTTGGATTCCTGGTGATTACGACAGTCAAGAATACGCCTACAGCGAGAGCAAAATATCCGAAATAAATTCGAGTTTACTTGACATGAATAACGGTATTGGATTGAAAACTATTAAGGATAAATACCGCGTTCAATCGCCTTTAATGATGAAAACGGATGAGGGTGTTTACTTGAACATTTTTGAAGCTGCCGTGGTCAATTATCCAGTAATGCATTTGGATTTAATCCCGATCAACTTCAAACTCACTTCGCACTTGGTTCCTAATGCTATAGGCGATAAAGCGTATTTGCAAACACCTTGTGTTTCTCCGTGGCGCACTATTATGATCAGTAACGATGCACGTGATATCCTAAGTTCCAAAATGATCCTCAACTTAAACGAGCCTTGCAAAATTGAGGATACTTCATTTATCAAGCCGATGAAATACGTTGGAGTGTGGTGGGAAATGCATGTTGGCAAATCCACTTGGGATTATGCTGGCTCACAAAATGCGCAGAATGCGGAAGGTGGTTTAATTGCGTCTGGCAAACACGGCGCTACTACAGCGAATACCAAACGGTATATCGATTTTGCTGCCCAACACGGATTTGATGGAGTTTTGGTAGAAGGATGGAACGTAGGTTGGGAAGATTGGTATGGCAATTGGAAAGAAGAGGTGTTTGATTTTACAACACCTTATCCTGATTTTGATTTGAAAGAGGTAAGCGATTATGCCCAATCCAAAGGTGTAAAAATGATTATGCACCACGAAACTTCTTCTTCTGTCGGAAATTATGAAAGGCATTTGGACCGGGCACTTGACCTGATGAAAAAATATGGTTATCCTGCGGCTAAAACGGGGTATGTGGGTCGTATTATCCCTAGGGGCGAATACCACGATGGTCAAGCTATGGTCAATCACTATAACTTTGTAGCACGTCGTTTTGCCGATTATAAGATGATGGTTAACTCACACGAAAGTTCACGTCCGACTGGTTATCATCGAACTTATCCCAATTACATTGCTGCAGAAGCGGCTCGAGGTAATGAATTCAATGCGTGGAGTATTGGAAACCCGCCTGCGCACGAAACGATTTTACCTTTTACACGCTTATTAGGCGGACCAATGGATTACACGCCAGGAATTTTTGAAACGAAAATGAGTGCCTATAATCCCAATAAAACCGAGCAAGTGCAAACTACACTAGCCAAGCAATTGGCATTGTACGTAACTATGTATTCGCCTTTACAAATGGCAGCGGATTTACCTGAGAATTATGAAAAACATAAGGATGCTTTTCAATTCATTAAAGAAGTTGGGCTTGATTGGCAAGACTCAAGGTATTTGGAGGCTGAACCAGGTGATTACATAACAGTAGTGCGCAAGGAAAAAGGAACTGAAAAATGGTTTTTGGGTGCCATAACGGATGAAAATGCACGTCAAACCGAAATTGTACTCGACTTTCTCTCACCCAATCAAAAATACCAAGCAACTGTTTATCAGGATGGTAAAAACGCCGATTGGAAAGATAATCCGAAAAGCTATGAAATAAAAACGATGGAAGTAACATCCAAGTCTAAAATTAAATTAAATTTGGCTAAAGGTGGCGGTACGGCTATCAGTTTTAAACCAATCAATTAAACCAACTAACCAATAAACCAACCAAATTATGAGTTCTGAACCAATTAAAACGAATTATCCTGCACTCTACACTTTAATTACTGTCTTTTTTTTCTGGGGATTCATTGCCGCTGGAAACAGTATTTTTATTCCTTTTTGTAAACATTATTTTGATCTTGACCAATTTCAATCCCAATTAATAGATTTTGCTTTTTACACCGCATATTACATTGGTGCTTTGTTGTTGTTTGCCTTGGGCGATATGAGTGGAAAAGATATAGTAGGAAAATGGGGTTATAAGAAAAGTATAGTCTACGGATTATTGTTCTCGGCTCTAGGCGCTGGAGCAATGATTGTAGCTGTGGAAGCCAATGTATATGCAGGAATGTTGTTGGGTCTATTTGTTGTCGCTTTAGGGTTTTCATTACAACAAACAGCCGCAAATCCGTTTGCGATTTTGTTGGGTGATCCCAAAACGGGCGCCAGTAGAGTAAACCTTGGTGGCGGGATCAACTCGTTTGGAACGACAATTGGACCCATTGTAGTGGCTTTTGCCTTGTTTGGAACTGCCGCTTCGGTCTCTGACGAACAAATTAAAGCATTAGAATTAAATAAAGTAGTATTGTTGTATGTTGGAGTAGGCTTACTCTTCGTGGCAGCAGCAGGCTTGTTTTATTTCTCTAAAAAAGTACCTAGTGGTATTGCTAACGAACCTATGGAAAAAGCCAATAAAGCGCTACGAACATTGGTGATTATGACGGGTCTTTTGATAGTTATGTTTAGTCCAGTGTTTGCCAGTTATAACTCTGTAGAAGCAAAAAAAATCGTAGTAATTGAAAAAAGTATAGAACCAACAACAAAAAAAATAGATAAATTGATTGACCAAGTTGTTAAAGTAAAACACTCTGACGAATTATCAGATATTGAAAAATCAAATAGTAAATCTGAGATTGAGAAAGAAATAGAAAAATTGAAAAGCGATATTAAACCTCAAATTGATGAAATTGCAACAATCAAAATGCCTCTTGAAAAATACAGAATGAATTGGCTTCTAGGAGCACTAGCTGTAGTAATTGGAGGAATATTGTTTTCATACTATTCTGCTCAAAAAAAATCTGATGGATGGGGAGCGATGCAATATCCTCAATTGGTATTGGGAATGTTGGCTATTTTTACCTATGTTGGAGTTGAAGTAGCTATCGGAAGTAACCTCGGAGAACTCCTCAAACTAGAGGAGTTTGGTAGTTTGCAATCGTCTGAAATTGGTCCGTATGTTTCGATGTATTGGGGCAGTTTGATGATCGGTCGTTGGGCTGGTGCGATTAGTGTGTTTAACTTGAAAGGAAGCAACAAAACCATTGCTTTAATCATCATTCCATTGATTGCTTTTGTGGTAATTTTGGGTGTGAATGTACTTTCGGGTAAAGATATGAAGCCGTTGTATTACTACGTTTTTTGTGTTTTGATTCAGATTGGTGCGTTCTTTTTGAGTAAAGATAAACCTGCCAGAACTTTAATGATTTTTGGAAGTTTTGGTATCATTGCGATGATAGTCGGATTGATGTCGAGTGGTACGGTGGCTATTTATGCTTTTCTTTCGGGAGGTTTGGCTTGTAGTATCATGTGGCCAGCTATATTCAGTTTGTCTATAATAGGTTTAGGAAAATACACTTCGCAAGGTTCGGCTTTCTTGATAATGATGATATTGGGAGGTGGAATTATTCCGCCTATTCAAGGTAAATTATCTGATATAATAGGTATTCATCAATCGTATAGTATTGCAGTAGTT
>CAZAJH010000220.1:0-3517 GCA_964485385.1 uncultured Flavobacterium sp. | reverse complement strand
TGTATTCTACTTGGGCAGAACGCAAAGTAGCTGCTTTTTTACAAGATCGTGTAGGACCAAATCGCGCTGGATGGGGCGGCTTATTGCAACCGCTAGCCGATGGTATGAAGCTATTTGCTAAGGAAGAATTTGAACCCAACACACCCAACCGATTCTTATTTTTTGTTGGTCCGGCTATTGCCATGAGTACCGCTTTGATGACCAGTGCGGTTATACCATGGGGCGACAAACTAGAAATGTTTGGTAGAACGGTAGTACTTCAGGCTACCGATATTGATGTTTCGTTATTGTACATTTTCGGAGTAGTTTCTGTGGGTGTTTACGGTATTATGATTGGAGGATGGGCATCAAATAACAAATTCTCATTGATGGGTGCCGTTCGTGCGGCATCACAAATGGTTTCGTATGAAATTGCCATGGGATTATCAATCATTGCTTTATTGATGATGACTGGAACCCTGAGCTTAAAAGAAATCTCATTGCAACAACAAGGGATGAATTGGAATGTCTTCTATCAACCTGTAGGTTTCTTGATTTTCTTAATTTGTGCTTTCGCAGAAACGAATCGAACGCCTTTTGACTTGGCCGAATGTGAGTCGGAGTTGATTGGTGGTTACCACACCGAATACTCTTCCATGAAAATGGGCTTCTACCTGTTTGCAGAATACGCCAATATGTTCATTTCCTCAGCCATTTTGGCTATCCTTTATTTTGGTGGATATAATTATCCTGGCATGAGTTGGGCAGTAGAAAATTTGGGTGTCAATATTGCTAATGTTATCGGAATTGTGGTTTTATTCATCAAAATATGCGGTTTCATTTTCTTCTACATGTGGATCCGTTGGACAATTCCACGCTTTAGATACGATCAATTGATGAACTTAGGTTGGAAAATTTTAATTCCGCTTTCCATTGTCAATATAGTAATAACTGGAATTTGCATTTTAGCTTTTAAATAAGAAAGAAATTATGTCAACATCGATACAAAGTATATCATTATCAGGAAGAAAAAAGCAGGTTTCTAATAAGGAAATGACCTTTTTAGAGCGAATGTACCTGATTGCCATTATCAAAGGGTTGTGGATCACTATCAGACACTTTTTCAAGAAAAAAGCGACGATTCATTATCCTGAACAAGTACGAACTTTTAGTCCGGTTTACCGTGGCAGACACATGCTCAAACGAGATGAGCAAGGTCGCGAAAATTGTACCGCTTGTGGTTTGTGTGCCTTGTCATGCCCAGCTGAAGCGATTACCATGAAAGCAGCCGAACGTAAAAAAGGAGAAGAGCATTTATACAGAGAGGAAAAGTATGCCGAAATCTACGAAATCAATATGTTGCGTTGTATTTTTTGTGGATTGTGTGAAGAAGCTTGTCCAAAAGACGCCATTTACCTTACTATTTCAAATGAATTGGTACCTGCTCAATACGATCGTGAAGATTTTATTTTCGGAAAAGATAAATTAGTTATGCCGCTTGAAATGGCAATGGCCAATACCAAAAAACTGAATTAATTATGTCATTAGTACTCATACTTTTTTACATCTTATCGGCCATCACTCTGTCAACGGCTTTTTTGACCATTTACACGCGCAGACCGATTCATAGTGCTATTTACTTGGTGATTTGCTTCTTCTCTATCGCAGGTCATTACCTTTTATTCAACGCCCAATTCTTGGCAATTGTTCACGTGATTGTATACTCGGGTGCGATTATGATTCTCTTCTTATTCACGATCATGTTGATGAATTTGAACAAAGAAGATGAAGTACACAAACCGCGAATCAAGCGAATTGGTGCCATTACCATTTTTTGTTTGTTGTGTTTGGCACTAATTGCGATTTTTGTCAACTCAAAACCCATTGTGGGTGAATATTACACATCCGGCGAAGATTACCAATCAATTAAAGTACTGGGTAAAGTATTGTTAAACGAATATATGGTACCGTTTGAATATGCTTCTATCTTACTTTTGGTCGCGATGATGGGAACGGTTTTATTGTCTAAAAAAGAAAAATCACAAGAATAAAATGAATAATATCTTAAATGAAATAGGAATAGAAAACTATTTGTTTCTTTCAGTTCTCCTATTCTGTATTGGTGTTTTGGGCGTATTGTACCGTCGCAATTCCATTATCGTTTTTATGTCGATTGAAATTATGTTGAATGCAGTAAACTTATTATTTGTTGCTTTTTCGGCCTACCATCAAGATGCCGAAGGGCAAGTTTTTGTGTTTTTCTCGATGGCTGTAGCCGCCGCAGAAGTAGCCGTTGGACTGGCCATATTAGTAGCCGTATTCAGAAATATTGGCTCCATCGATATTTCGAAATTGAAAAATTTAAAAGGATAACCCAAAATGGAAAACAGTTTAATTTTAGTCTTATTATTAACCCCGTTTTTAGGGTTTCTTTTCAATGTTTTCTTCGGAAAATCGGTTTCCAAATCGGTCGCTGGATTCATCGGAACAGCGGCAGTAGTGGTTTCATTTATTGTGAGCATCATCTATTTCATGCAAGTAAATGGGTCAGGCCAACCCATAAAAGTGTCGCTGTTTGACTGGATTTCGGTAAGCAATTTCAAATTGGACTTCGGCATCTTACTCGATCAATTATCACTACTTTGGTTATTGTTCGTTACCGGAATCGGTTCTTTGATTCATATGTACTCTATAAGTTACATGCACGATGACGAAAACATGCACAAGTTTTTTGCGTACCTCAACTTGTTCGTTTTCTTTATGATTACGTTAGTAGTAGGAAGCAATTTATTAGTGATGTTCATTGGTTGGGAAGGCGTTGGATTGTGTTCGTACTTACTAATCGGATTTTGGTACAAAAATCAAGATTACAACGATGCCGCTAAGAAAGCTTTTATCATGAACCGAATTGGCGACTTAGGTTTCCTTATCGGAATGTTCATTTTGGCTTACTGTTTCAACTCGTTGGATTATTCCTTAATTCAATCGGGAATAATGGTACAAGGTCCCGTTCATGGAGATCATTTGATTTCTATTGCTGCCTTATGCTTATTCATTGGAGCTACTGGTAAATCAGCTCAATTGCCATTGTATACGTGGTTACCCGATGCGATGGCTGGACCAACACCTGTTTCGGCTTTAATTCACGCGGCTACGATGGTAACGGCGGGAATTTTCATGCTTACGCGTATGAACTTCTTATTCGACTTAACTCCGTTTGTACAACATGTTATTGCTGTTGTGGGTGCTGTAACTGCTTTGGTTGCCGCTTCTATCGGTTTATTGCAAAACGATATTAAGAAAGTATTGGCCTATTCGACTGTTTCACAACTAGGATTAATGTTTTTAGCACTAGGAATGGGCGCTTACACTGTAGCTGTTTTCCACGTAATCACGCATGCGTTTTTTAAAGCGTGTTTGTTCTTGGGTTCAGGTTCGGTTATTCATGCGTTACACGGTGAACAAGACATGCGAAAAATGGGCGGTTTGCGCAAAGCAATGCCTATCACTTTTATGACGATGATGATTTCAACTTTAG
>CAZAJH010000219.1:0-3528 GCA_964485385.1 uncultured Flavobacterium sp. | reverse complement strand
TACCTCCTAAAGAAGACGTTTACCACAACATGGAAAGCTTAATCTACCACTTTAAAATTGTGATGGGTGAAGTTCCAGTTCCAGTAGACGAAATATACCACGCAGTGGAAGGCGGAAACGGCGAATTGGGATTTTATTTAGTAACTGACGGAAGCAGAACGCCTTATCGTTTAAAATTCAGAAGACCTTGTTACATCTATTACCAAGCGTATCCTGAAATGATTAAAGGAGCAATGCTATCGGATGCAATTGTCATATTATCGAGTTTAAATGTAATTGCTGGCGAATTGGACGCTTAATGAAATTGTAAATGATGAATTTTAAATTATAAATGATTACTGTCTAAAATTTATAATTCAAAATTTAAACTAATAAAAATGGAAAGATCACATATCAAACAAGAGATAAACATTACGGAACCGTTGATGGCTCGCATCAATGAACTCCTCAGTCATTATCCTGCAGATAAAAAGAAATCGGCTTTATTACCTGTTTTACATGAAGTACAAGACGCTCACGACAATTGGTTGAGCATTGAGTTGCAAAACAAAGTAGCCGAAATACTCGAAATCCAACCGATTGAAGTGTATGAAGTAGTGACTTTTTACACCATGTTCAATCAGCGTCCCATCGGAAAATACATGTTTGAGTTCTGTCAAACCTCACCTTGTTGTCAAAACGGAGTGGAAGATTTGATGGATTACACGTGTAACAAATTGGGCGTGAAAGTCGGCGAACCAACAGCTGACGGACTTTTTGAGGTACGTGGCGTAGAATGTTTAGGTGCTTGCGGTTATGCGCCCATGATGCAATTGGGCGATTTCTACCAAGAACATTTAACGCCTGAAAAAATTGATCAATTGATCGAAGATTGCAAAGACGGAAAAATCACTTTACACGATAAATAATATCATGGGAAGAAAAATATTATTAGACAAAATCAATGTTCCAGGCATCAAAACCTACGAAGTGTATCGTCGTGAAGGCGGTTATGCTTCTGTAGAGAAGGCCCTGAAAACTATGACTCCAGACGAAGTGGTTGAAGAGGTAAAGACTTCTGGACTTCGCGGTCGTGGTGGTGCAGGATTTCCAGCGGGAATGAAATGGAGTTTTATCGATAAAAAATCGGGGAAACCACGCCATCTGGTTTGTAATGCCGACGAATCGGAACCAGGAACATTCAAAGATCGTTACTTAATGGAATACATTCCGCATCTTTTAATAGAAGGAATGATTACCTCAAGTTACGCGCTTGGTGCTAATTTATCCTACATCTACATTCGTGGTGAATACATGTGGGTGTATAAAATTTTAGAAAGAGCCATCGCCGAAGCAAAAGCTGCTGGTTGGTTGGGCAAAAATATATTAGGCTCAGGTTACGATTTGGATTTGTATGTTCAGATTGGTGGTGGCGCTTACATCTGCGGAGAAGAAACTGCGCTAATCGAAAGTTTAGAAGGAAATCGTGGCAATCCTCGTTTGAAACCACCATTTCCTGCGGTTCAAGGTTTGTGGCAAAATCCAACTGTGGTAAACAACGTAGAAACCATTTCGGCTGTGCCTTGGATTGTGAACAATTCGGGTGCTGATTATGCAGCAATTGGAATTGGACGCTCTACTGGAACCAAATTAATCTCTGCTTCAGGGAATATCAAAAATCAAGGTGTTTTCGAAATCGAATTGGGTGTTTCGGTATACGAATTCATGAATTCAGATGAATATTGTGGTGGAATGCAAACGGACCGACCTTTAAAGGCTTTAGTGCCTGGAGGAAGTTCGGTGCCGATTTTACCTGCCCATTTAATTTACAAAACAGCCGCTGGAGAAGATCGTTTGATGACGTACGAAAGTTTGTCCGATGGTGGATTCGCAACGGGTTCGATGTTGGGTTCGGGCGGATTTATCGTATATGACGATCGGGCTTGTATCGTACGAAACACTTGGAATTTCTCGCGTTTCTATCACCATGAAAGTTGCGGACAATGTACACCATGCCGTGAAGGAACAGGTTGGTTGGAAAAAGTATTGTGGCGAATCGAAAACGGTCAAGGACGCGAAGAAGACATTGAATTGTTGTGGAGTATTCAATCGAAAATCGAAGGAAATACGATTTGTCCGTTAGGTGATGCGGCTTCATGGCCAGTTGCTGCAGCCATTCGTCATTTTAGAGAGGAGTTTGAATACCACATTCGTTTCCCAGAAAAAATAAAAAATAGAGATCACTTTGTAGCTGAACCTTTTGAAAAAGTAAAACATTTAGTAGCAAAGCAAACAGTATAATTCGTTTCAAGTTTCAGGTTTCAAGTGAAATGACTTGGAACATGAAACTTTAAACTTGAAACAAATATAATAATGAAAGTAACCATAGACGGTCAAGAAATTGAAGTAGCTCCAGGAACAACCATCCTGCAAGCGGCTCGTATGATTGGTGGCGAATCGGTTCCACCAGCCATGTGTTATTATTCGAAACTAAAAGGAACCGGTGGAAAATGCCGTTGTTGCTTGGTGGACGTTACCAAAGGCAGCGAAGCCGATCCGCGTCCGATGCCAAAATTGGTGGCTTCTTGTGTAACCGGTTGTCAAGACGGAATGGAAGTGGCGAGCAAATCGTCGGAAAGAGTAACCGAAGCACGCAAAGCCGTAACCGAATTTTTGTTGATCAATCACCCATTGGATTGCCCCGTTTGCGATCAAGCTGGTGAATGTGATTTGCAAAATTTAAGTTTCGAACACGGAAAATCGGAAACGCGTTTCATTGAAGAAAAGAGAACCTTCGAACCCGAAGATATTGGTCCGTACATTCAATTGCACATGAACCGTTGCATCGTTTGTCAACGTTGTGTAGAAGTGGCCGACCAATTGACCGATGGTCGTGTTCACGGTGTATTGAATCGTGGCGATCACTCCCAAATTTCGACTTGTGTTTCGGCTGCTATTGATAATGAATTCTCAGGAAACATGATTGATGTTTGTCCGGTTGGCGCCTTAACAGATAAAACCTTCCGATTCAAATCGAGAGTGTGGTTCAACAAACCGTTTAATGCACACAGAGAATGTACGACTCCAGGATGTTGTGGAAAAACTACGCTTTGGATGTTTGGTAACGAAATTCAACGCGTAACCGCACGTAAAGACGAGTATCATGAAGTAGAAGATTTCATTTGTAATACATGTCGTTTTGACAAAAAAGAAGTATCAGATTGGGTAATTGAAGGCCCGCGCAAATTCGAGAAAGATTCGGTTATCAATCAAAATAATTATACCCGAAAATTAGATAAAGTAGTCATCAATACCGAAAAAGGTATTCTTCAAGGTAGAGACATCGATCGCAAAAAAATCAGTATGGCCGACATTGACTATAACGAAAAAATAGACGGAACTAAACTAGACAGTAACACCAATGGATAACGCCTTTATTATTGAAAAGAGTATTTTTATAGTAGCTGTTTTCGCTATTACTATGATTATGGCGATGTATTCTACTTGGGCAGAACGCAAAGTAGCTGCTTTTTTACAAGATCGTGTAGG
>CAZAJH010000218.1:0-3541 GCA_964485385.1 uncultured Flavobacterium sp. | reverse complement strand
TTTAACACAAAAAGATGGTTTGTACTCGTTTTTAGTTACTTCAATTGGTACCTGATGTTAATTTTTAGCTTTTGGCATTGTTTTTGAAATATTTTTCATATATTTGTAATAACCAAATTGTACTCATGACAAAAAATTACTTCTATATTGCGCTTTTGTTTTTCTGTTTTACCGCTTTTACAGCAGTAGCTCAAGAAGGTAAAAGCACGTCTCGAAGTCAAGACAATCCTATTGAAGGGTTGAATTTTTGGCCCAATCCCGTGAGCAATGGTAAAATCTACATTACTTCAAAATCCAACGCTGACAAGCAAGTTACAATCTTCGATGTTTTAGGAAAAAGAGTGCTTCAAACGCAATTAACTTCCAAAGAATTGAATGTTGCTACTCTTTCGCCAGGTGTCTACATCATCAAAATTGAAGAAGGCGACGCTTCTGCTACTAGAAAATTAATTGTCAGATAGTTAAAGATTTCTTTTTTAACCATTTTTTTACTTTGATAATTTTTAATTTTGAAAATTGTCCTTAACTTTGTAGCCTAATTTTACATTTTTTAATATGAAAAAAATTTACTCCTTACTATTATTGGTAGTAACTTCTTTGTCTTTTGGACAAACTATTTATTCTGAAAACTTGGGAACCCCAAACGGAACTACCAGCATTGCTAGTTACATCACTGGGACAGCACCAGCAACGTTTCAAAATGCGGCTCCTATCCTTTATTCAGGAACTGCTGACATCAGAACTACTTCGGCTTCAACTGGATATGTTGGCGCATCAGGTGGTGGAAATGTTTTTATCACAAATACAGCAGGAAGATTTTTCCAAATTGACGGAATAGATACTTCTGCATACACTTCTGCTAACTTACAAATGTCATTTGGTTACCTAACGAGTAATATTGGCGGACAAGTAGTTTTAGAGTTCAGTACAAACGCTTCATCAGCCACTCCAACTTGGACACCAATTACATTCGCCAATAATGCCAATACCTCTTGGAATTTAGTTTCAATACCTGGCGGACTTCTACCTGCTTCAAATAGCTTATCATTAAAGTTCTCTCAATCTGGTACTACAGGTCAGTTTAGAATTGACGACATCAGAGTATTCAATTTCAACCCTGCTTGTACACTTTCTTTGGGCTTGCCTACAACTGCTTGTGACGCTACAACATTAAACATTGATACGTACACTGTAACAATTCCTTATTCTGGAGGAACAAGCGGTGCTTACACTTTTGCTCCATCTGCCGGAACTGTAGGCGGTGATGATCCTGCTGTACTTGCGACAGGAAATATTACAGTTAGCGGTATTCCAGAGGGAACTAACTTCACCATGACCATTACCAAAGGCGTATGTAGCTATTCAACCAATGCCAATGCACCTGAGTGTAAACCAATTAATCCACTACCCTATACTGAATCTTTCCCTTATGCTGTAGGAACTAGTTTGGCTTCTACTCAAAAATGGTCTAACACCAACGCGGGTGACACTATTGATACTGTAGCGGGTTCGTTGACTTATCCTAATTATCCTTCAAGTGGAAACTCAGTGTCTTATGTTGGCGCTGGTAGTGACCCATCAACAAAATTTACCCTAACTACAAGTGGAACAGTTTACGCTTCATTTTTACTTAATGTAACTGACATTTCGGGAGTAACAACCGATTTGAGTGAAACTGTAATTGCTGCTTTGACAGGAGATGTGAGTTCAACTTTTAGAATTCGTTTGTTCTTTAAGAGAAATGGTACACAATACCAATTGGGATGTACAAGTGCTACAGCTGCTACTCCAGCCATCTATGATGCAACTTTATTGAATACCGGAACTGTTGTTGCTGTGGTTATCGGATACGACTTTGCGGCTAATCAAGTTAAAATGTGGTTGAATCCAAATTTTGCTACCTTTAGCAATACTTCACCAGCCAATATAACTGAAACGCCAACTCTTACCCCACCAGCTACTTCTTTGGCTAACTTGGGTGGATTTATCTTAAGACAAGATACCAATGCTTTAACTCCTGCTATTAGCTTTGATGAGTTGCGAGTTGCGGCTACTACAAACGAATTGTTGAGCGTAAACGAAAATGCCATTGTTGGATTAAAAATTTACCCAAACCCAGCAAACAATTACTTTATGGTTGAAACAGCTTTAAACGCTGAAAAAAATGTAACGGTGTATGATCTTTTAGGAAAAGAAGTAATCAATACTACAACTTCTTCTTCTGAGATCAATGTAGCTAACTTAAACAGTGGATTATACATTGTAAGAGTGACCGAAAATGGCGCTACTGCTACCAGAAAATTAGTTATTGAATAAATAGAGTTCAAAATAGAAATGAAAAGCTCTGACGAAAGTTGGAGCTTTTTTTAATAAAACCCTTCCAGATTTTTAAAACTCTGGAAGGGTTGCTAAAATAAATACTTGATTTCACCTCACGACATATTCACAATTTCCAACCCAAAACAATTTGAAAAGATTGCGTTGAAAGTGTTTCGTTTCCAATACGAGAACAACTCGGTTTATCGTGAATTTTGTGATTTCCTAAAAATAGAAAAAGGAAGCGTTAAATCTATTGCTCAGATTCCGTTTCTACCAATTCAGTTTTTTAAAAGTCATCCTATACTTTCATCTGGCACTGAAATCCAACAAACCTTCACTAGTAGCGGCACAACCGGAATATCGACAAGCAACCATTTCGTTACCGATATTTCGCTGTACGAGGGCAGTTACCGGAATGCTTTCTCGGAGTTTTATGGTCATATTGAAAACTATGCTGTCTTGGCCTTACTGCCGTCCTATTTAGAACGTGAAGGCTCGTCGTTGATTTATATGGTCCATGATTTAATCAAACTTTCTAATAATTCCAATAGCGGATTTTATTTAAACAATTACGACGAATTAATGGCCAAGTTACTTGAACTCGATGCTTCGGGACAAAATGTGCTTTTGATTGGGGTAACTTATGCTTTACTCGACTTAATTGAAAAACAAAAATTCGAGCTAAAAAACACCATCATCATGGAAACCGGTGGCATGAAAGGTCGACGTAAAGAAATGATTCGAGAAGAATTACATGAAATCTTATGCAATGGTTTTGGTGTTGAAAGTATTCATTCGGAATACGGCATGACCGAATTGCTTTCGCAAGCGTACTCTTTGGGTAACGGAATCTTCGAATGTCCCAATTGGATGTCTGTTATGATTCGCGACACCGAAGATGCTTTGAGCTATGTTGCTAACGGCAAAACAGGCGGCATTAATGTAATTGATTTGGCCAATATCAACTCGTGTTCGTTTATTGCTACCCAAGATTTGGGTAAAAAATACGACAATGACTCGTTTGAAGTATTGGGCCGTTTTGATAACTCGGATATTCGCGGGTGTAATTTGATGGTAATTTAACTTCAACCCAAAATGATTTTAATAAAAAAAGACGTACCAAAGCACGTCTTTATCACTATTTTGTTTGAAAATTATTCGATGGTAATCAAATAATAATTCTTCTTTCCTTTTTGCAAAACTAGAAATTTGCCTTTGACTA
>CAZAJH010000217.1:0-3541 GCA_964485385.1 uncultured Flavobacterium sp. | reverse complement strand
AGCTAGCTTGGATGCGTCGGCAACCGAAAGCACGTACCACCAAATCCAAGTCACGTCAAGATGACTTTTATAAAATCAAAGCTATTGCTGAAAGCCGACGGAAAGAAAATGTAGTCGAACTCGAAATCAATATGGAACGCTTGGGTAGTAAGATTATCGAACTGCACAAAATTTCGAAAAAGTTCGGTGACAAAGTCATTGTAGATAACTTTAGTTTCGATTTTCAACGCGGTGCTCGCATCGGGATTATTGGTAAAAATGGAACTGGAAAATCAACTTTTTTGAACTTACTCACCCGAACCATTCCAACCGATTCTGGCAAAGTAGTAACTGGCGATACCATCAAAATAGGCTATTACACCCAAAGTGGCATCAATCCGAAACCAGGCCAACGCGTGATTGACATTATCAAAGAATACGGCGAATACATTCCACTGATGAAGGGCAAACTCATTTCGGCCTCACAACTCTTGGAGCGCTTTTTATTTGACAGTAAAAAACAATACGATTATGTTGAAAAGTTGAGCGGAGGCGAACTGAAACGCTTGTATTTGTGCACCGTTTTGATTCAGAATCCCAATTTCTTAATTTTGGATGAGCCGACCAACGATTTAGATATTGTCACATTAAATGTACTGGAAAGTTTTTTGATGGATTATCCGGGTTGTTTGTTGGTCGTTTCACACGATCGTTATTTTATGGATAAGATTGTAGATGATTTGCTGGTGTTTAGAGGAAATGGTGTCATTGAAAACTTTCCCGGAAATTACTCTGACTTTAGAGCCTATGAAGATTCGGTTGAGCCCGAAAAAGACGATTCGCCCAAAGAAAAAAACAATTGGAAGCAAAACCAGACGACTGCGGCGGGATTGACATTCAATGAGCAAAAGGAGTTTCAAAAAATTGAACGCGAAATCAAAGACTTGGAATACGAAAAGAAACAGATTGAACAATTGTTTTCTGACGGTAAAGTGGCTGATCATGAAATCGAATCCAAAGCCAACGAATTGCAAAAAGTGATTCAAACGCTGGAAGCCAAGGAAGAACGCTGGTTTGAGCTGTCGAGTAAAATGGAATGATTGTAGCGCAGAGTTTTACTGAGAATTCTCAGTGTTACTCAGCTTTTTTTCTTTGTGTAACTTGTTGTAAAACATAAAAATGTTGTTTCAAATAAAATCTTTCTTCAAATTTCTAATTAACTCGAAAAACCAACACGGAGTGCACTCGCCTTTTGTGTTTGATTTGGTGACGAAATGTTTTTATGACACAACGAATTATACTGAATACGTAATTTTAAGAAAATACCGAAATTCACTTTTACAAAACAAAAACACTATCGAAGTCACCGATTTTGGGGCAGGTTCACGCGTTTTTAAAAGTAACTTTCGCGCCATTAATCAGATAGCGAAAAATGCCGGAATTTCACCCAAAAGAGCCGAATTATTATTTCGTTTGGTACGCTATTTTCAACCCCATTCGGTTTTAGAAATCGGAACTTCATTGGGATTGGCAACTTCGGCCTTAGCATTGGGAAATCCGAAAGCAAAAATTACCACTTTAGAAGGTTGCCCGAATACAATTCATCAATGCCAATTACAATTGCAAAAATTCAATATCAATTTTGTCAATTGTGTTAATACAAAATTTGAAGATTACCTCACATCTTTAGACTTTCAACTTTCGACTTTCGACTCTCAACTTTCGACTTTCGACTTTCGACTTTCGACTTTCGACTTAATCTATTTCGATGGCAATCATTCCAAAAAAGCAACATTGGAATACTTCGAACTTTTAGTACCAACTATTTCAAACGATTCGGTTTGGATTTTTGACGACATACATTGGTCGCCCGATATGGAAGAAGCTTGGGAAATCATCAAAGCGCATCCCAAAGTAAAAGTGACCATTGATACGTTTCAATGGGGTATTGTATTCTTCAGAAACGAGCAAGAAAAAGAGCATTTTACAATTCGTGCGTAAAATTGACTAAGTTTGTGTGATTTTGTTGTAACATTATACTTGTATACTTGTCTTATTGTTAACTTTATGCATTTTTACCCTCTTTAATCTCAATACTGAAAATGGCACAAGCTCTCATCGACATCAAAGACATCAAACGCGATTTCCAACTCGGAAGTGAAACCATCAACGTACTCAAAGGCATCGATTTGCAAATCAACAAAGGAGAATACGTGGCACTCATGGGTCCGTCGGGCTCTGGAAAATCAACCTTGATGAATATCTTGGGTTGCTTAGATACACCTACATCGGGAACGTATATTTTGAACAACAAAGATGTTTCGCAAATGCACGATGACGATTTGGCCGAAATACGCAACAAAGAAATTGGTTTTGTGTTTCAAACTTTCAACCTTCTGCCACGAACCACGGCGCTCGATAACGTAGCACTACCCATGGTTTACGCAGGTTATTCTAAACCAGAACGACACGAACGCGCCAAAGAGGTATTGAATCAAGTTGGCTTGAGCGATCGTATGGACCACCAGCCCAACCAGCTTTCGGGTGGACAACGCCAACGGGTGGCCGTAGCCCGCGCTTTGGTCAATAAACCTTCCATTATTTTGGCTGACGAACCCACAGGAAACCTGGATAGTAAAACCTCTATCGAAATCATGAATCTATTCAACGATATCCATAAAAACGGCAATACTGTCATTTTGGTGACCCACGAAGAAGATATTGCGCGCTATGCCCACCGCATCATTCGCCTCAAAGATGGGTTGATTGAAAGCGATAACGTAAACGAAGAACATTTGTAATGGAGCAATGTGACGACAAATCAATTGCTTTGATTTTCTAAAATTCTTTTTATTTAGGAGCAAGTAGCTTGGGCTTTTTCAGCAATCCATTTTCCCGCTTTCCCTCCAAGTTGTTCGTTCCTCACAAGCTTTCCGCTACAACCTGCCTGTCGGCAGACAGGTCGGGGCTAGTGAAACAATCCATTTTAATTTTTGCTATCTTTGAAAAACTAATTACTGATCACTAATTACTTTTCACTAATCACTAACTATGAAAGTATACACCAAAACCGGCGACTCCGGAACCACAGCATTATTCGGCGGTACACGCGTTCCCAAACACCACATTCGCATTGAAAGCTACGGCACCGTAGACGAACTCAATTCACACATCGGACTCATTCGCGATCAAGAAATGAATACCTTATACAAAAATGTACTCATCGAAATTCAAGATCGCTTATTTACGGTTGGAGCCATTTTGGCCACACCACCCGAAAAAGAAACACTCAAAAATGGCGAAAAACGATTGAAAAATTTAGGCATCATCGAGTCAGATATAGTGTTTTTAGAAAACGAAATCGATAGTATGGAGGAAAGTTTGCCACCCATGACACATTTTGTGCTTCCAGGCGGACATACAACTGTGTCATATTGTCATATAGCGCGCTGCGTATGCCGTAGAGCCGAACGTTTGGCGGTACACTTGAATGACATCGAACCCACAGACGAACTTGTTATCAAGTACTTAAACCGACTTTCTGACTACCTTTTTGTGTTGG
>CAZAJH010000216.1:0-3555 GCA_964485385.1 uncultured Flavobacterium sp. | reverse complement strand
AATCCTCCAGGATGGGAACATAGCAAAGGTATGTGGTTGTAGCGGTGCGATGTAGGTCGCTTGCCATTTTTTTAATCATTGCGATTCCGTTGAAATCGGAAAAACCAATTTCAAATTGTAATTATCTGAACTCTGTTTCAGATTTTTTTTTTAACTCCAATTTTCCTTTAATGAAATTATCTTGGCAAATTGTTCGGTTGCAGTTAAAGGAAACATTTTCCATTTCTTATGGTAGTTATAATCACAGGGATGCATTATTTGTAATGCTACAAAGCCATCATTGTATTGGTTATGGTGAATGTACAGCAATCGATTATTACCAAATAAAGTTGGCTGATTTTGAACACGATTTAGAGCGGATACAATTGGTTTTAGAAAGCCAAAAAATAGTTTACCCTACCTCATTTTACTTGTTTTTGAAGCAGCTTCAATTGCCTAGTTTCTTGCGTTCGGCTCTCGATTGTGCTTATTGGGATTTGTATGGAAAATTGGAAAACAAAAGTTTTTTAGAGTTGAATTCAGTTCAATGGAATCAACTTCCCGAATCTTCCATCACCATTAGTGTGGATAAAATAGAGAATCAGATTGCGAAAATTAAGGCGTCAACTTGGACTCAATTTAAAGTCAAATGCAATCGTTTTAATCAAACCGAGATTGAACAGTTGGCGCAGTTAGACTATGCAATTGCTCTCGATTCCAACGGAAGTTTTACAACAGTAGATTGTTTGTGGCTTCAGGAAAATGAAATAACAACGTCGTTTACTTATTTGGAGCAACCCATGCCAAAAGGAGTGGAGAATTATAATATTCTAAATGCCAATGCATTTGCCAATTGGATGGCTGATGAAGATTGTCAAGACGAATCGGTGTTGGGTGAATTGCACCCTCATTACCGCAGTATTAATATTAAATTAGTCAAATGCGGTGGATTAACGCCAGCACTTGAAATGATTCAACACGCACGAAATTTGGGTTTTAAAATCATGATTGGATGCATGACTGAGTCGACAGTTGGAATTTCGGCTGGTGCAGTTGTGGCTCCGTTGTGTGATTATGCCGATTTGGATGGAGCCAATTTAATTGCAAATGATGTAGCCAAAGGCAGTAGCGTTGTAAATGGAAAAATCCAACTGAGTGATAAACCTGGATTGGGAATTGAATTCGTGTAAAAAGGTTTTTATCTTTAGAGCCGAATTGGAAGTGAGTCGAAAGTCGAAAGTCTAAAGTCTAAAGTCTAAAGTCGAAAGTTGAAAGTTGAAAGTAAGAATGTTTAGTTGGAGATGATTATTTTCTGTATTCTATCCTTTCTTCTCTTAAAAGTAAAATATGAGCAAAGTAGTACTAATTACAGGAGGTTCGTCGGGTATTGGTAAATCAATAGGCGAATTTTTGCAGGCTAAAGGTTTTGTAGTGTACGGAACCAGCAGAAACCCAGCGCGTGTTTCGGAATCGGTTTTTCCATTGGTAGCCTTGGATGTTCGGGATACGAACAGTATTCAAACTGCGGTGGCAGCAGTGATTGCCAAAACAGGGCGATTGGATATTGTAATCAACAATGCTGGCGTGGGAATAACCGGACCAATTGAGGAAATTCCGACTGACGAAATCAAAAACAATTTTGAAACCAATTTGTTTGGCCCAATCGAAGTAATGAAAGCCGTTTTGCCACAAATGCGAGCGCAACAAAGCGGTTTGATTATTAATATTACCTCGATTGCGGCGTATATGGGTTTGCCTTACCGTGGCATCTATTCGGCTTCGAAAGGTGCACTCGAACTCATTACAGAAGCACTGCGAATGGAAGTCAAGTCGTTTGGCATTTGCATTACTAATGTTGCACCGGGCGATTTTGCTACCAATATTGCGGCTGGTCGCTATCACGCGCCATTGGTAAAAGGTTCGCCTTACGAAATTCCGTATGGCAATACTCTGAAAATGATGAATGAGCATGTGGATAGTGGAAGCAATCCTACTGAAATGGCCGAAGCAATTTACAAAATTATCCAAACACCCAATCCGAAGATCCATTACAAAGTAGGCGTTTTTATGCAGAAATTTTCGATTGTATTGAAACGTATTTTGCCGGATAAAGTGTATGAAAAAATGCTGATGAATCATTATAAATTGTAATTACCAATGTCAAATTTCAATGTTAAGAATTATTGCTATTATTTTTTGTAATTGATATTGAAATTGAATTCGTAATTTTGCACTCAATTGCGTTAAGGATTGAAGTGGAAAGCCCACAGCGACAATGGAGCTTGCGGAATTGTAGCGAGGACTTGCAACGGAAAGCCTGACCTGAAGCAGCGTAGGAACGGAGCAGCGTAGGGGAACGCCCCATAAAAACTCAGAAACTCAGTTTCTCAGCGACTCAGGTACTCAAAAAAAAGTAAACACAACTTAATTATATACTATGAAATTTTTTATTGACACAGCCAATTTGAACGACATTAAAGAGGCACAAGCATTGGGCGTTTTGGATGGTGTAACGACCAATCCGTCGTTGATGGCTAAAGAAGGAATTACTGGAAAAAACAACATTTTGAAGCACTACGTTGACATTTGCAACATTGTTGATGGTGAGGTGAGCGCCGAGGTGAATGCTGTAGATTACGACGGAATGATCAGAGAAGGCGAGGAATTGGCTGAATTGCACGAGCAAATTGTAGTCAAATTACCGATGACCAAAGAGGGCGTAAAAGCGTGTAAATACTTTTCAGATAAAGGAATTAAAACGAATGTTACTCTGGTATTTTCGGCAGGTCAGGCGCTTTTGGCAGCCAAGGCTGGAGCTACTTTTGTATCGCCTTTTATTGGTCGCCTGGACGATGTTTCGACTGATGGGTTGAACTTGATTCAGGAAATCAGAGAAATTTATGATAATTATGGGTTTGAAACCCAGATTTTAGCGGCTTCGGTGCGTCATACGATGCATGTAGTGAATTGTGCTAAAATTGGTGCCGATGTCATGACAGGACCATTATCGGCGATTTTAGGTTTGTTGAAACATCCTTTAACAGATATTGGTTTGGCGCAGTTTATTGCCGATTTTGAGAAAGGGAATAAATAGCGTGTTCAGTTAGTTGGTGTTCAGTATTCAGTTGATGCTGGATTTGCAATTTATGTAATAATATAAAGTCGATTTTCAAATGAGAATCGACTTTTTTTGTGAGTGAATACTGCTATTGCTGGATTAACTTTATTGCTTCTTCAATGTACAAGTTTGGATTGTAATTAAGGGCTGATTCTTTTACTTGATAATCAATTTTGATTCCTTTTCCTTGAACCTCAGTATCATCAGGATAAAAAGCGCCTTGGCCCGTAAAACCTATAGAAGTTTTATCAATCAATGGGACAAGATTAAGATTCAGAGGCGCGCCAGACGTTTGTTCCCCGATAGTAATGCAATTTGGTGATTGTTGAATTGCCATGGCAATGTATTCGGCTTTGCTAGCTGTACTTCGATCCACTAATAAAACTATTTTTCCTTTGTAATAATCAGGATTTTTTTTGCCAGCAACGAAGGGATTTTTAATTATTTTCAATCCAGCT
>CAZAJH010000215.1:0-3572 GCA_964485385.1 uncultured Flavobacterium sp. | reverse complement strand
GCATCCTATGTTGCTCAAAAAGGAGTTGCTTTATTGCTGCATGGTAAAGGGAAGAAAATTCCGGGCTTCAATAATTGGTTTATTTCAAATTTGCCAAGAGTTACACCCGATTTTATTATGATGAAAATCAAAAAAAAATTAGCCAGTCCATCTAAACCATAAAACAAAAAGAGATGAAAATTTTTTTTGTATCCATCAAGTCTAAAAACGCAGTACTATTGTATTACGGACTGCTTAGTTTATTGTTTGCTATCTTCTTTGGTGTCCTTGTCAAAATTAATCCCAATCCAATTTTAGGAATAAGTGGATGGATAAAGCCACTTAAGTTTTGCCTTTCTATTACGATTATAGCATGGACAATGGGTTACTACATGCAATTTTTAGAAAATCAAGTACAAGTTCGCCTATACAGTTGGAGTTTGATTGTTTTGTTGTCAATTGAAATTATACTGATTAGTTATCAAGCTTCACAAGGCAAAATCTCGCACTTCAATCAAGAAGACTATAGGGGCAAAATTATTTTCGGTACGATGGCATTTGCTATTAGTCTTTTCATAGTGCATACGGCCTATATTACTCTGTTGTTTTTTTCTCAAACCACTTTTAGAGCAAACCAAACTACCATTTTGGCCATTAAATTAAGTTTACTAATTACACTACTATTTGCCTGTGAAGGCTTTATTATGGGTGCAATTTTGAAACATACTATTGGTAATCCCGACGGATCAAAAGGGCTACCTATAGTAAATTGGAGTCAACAATATGGAGACTTGCGAGTCGCTCACTTTTTTGGAATTCATGCCTTACAATGCATTCCCATTTTAAACTATTATTTAGCCAAAACTAAAAACCACACCTATATTATCGCTATTTGTTATTTTCTTTTTGTCAGCTTAACATTAGTGCAGGCTTTAAACGCCAAACCTTTCATCAAATTGTAAACTTTAAAATAAATCGAATATGAAAAATTTAGTAGGAATGATAACCATAATACTAATTTCTATCTCCTCATGGGGTCAAAATGGTGTCATAAAAGGAAAGATTACGGATAAGCAATCCGAAACACCTTTAATTGGAGCTTCAATCAATGTTGCCGGATTAACAAATTTGAATGCTATAAGTGACGGCAATGGTAATTTTCAAATCAACTCCGTTCCGCTTGGCAGACAAATGGTAACAGTTTCATTTGTAGGATATATGCCTGTAACTGTTCCTAATATTGAAGTAACTTCTGGTAAAGAAGTCTTTTTAAACATCCCATTGACTGAAAATTTAAATACACTTGAAGAGGTTGTAATTAAAGCTGAAACGAATAAAGTGAAAGCCATCAACAAAATGGCTGCTGTTTCAACCAGACAATTTAGCTTAGAAGAAGTAAACAGATATGCCGGAGGGCGAAGCGATGTTGCTCGATTAGTAGCTAATTTTGCTGGTGTTTCAGCGGCAAATGACAGCAGAAATGACATAGTAGTCAGAGGCAATTCCCCAGCTGGAATGCTGTGGCGCATCGAGGGAATTCCTGTTCCTAGTCCAAACCATTTTTCAACATTAGGCACTACTGGTAGTCCCGTGTCGGCACTAAATCCAAATTTACTAGCTAATTCTGATTTTTTAACTTCTGCTTTTCCTGCCGAATACGGAAATGCAATTAGTGGAGTTTTTGATTTAAATTTGAGAAAAGGAAACACCGAAAAGTATGAGTTCATGATTGGTGTTGGTGCCTATCCAGGTGCCGAATTAATGGCAGAGGGACCTCTTGGAAAAAAAGGCGGTTCTTTTGTTATAGCAGGGCGTTATGGAATTGCTGGATACCTGGGAGGCGCTGGTACAGGCGCAGCCATACCCAATTATAGTGATATATCATTTAATGCTGATTTTGGAAAAACGAAATGGGGTTCATTTAAATTATATGGTATTGGTGGACTTTCAAATATTGAATTTTTAGGTAAAGACGCCAAAGAAGGTGATTTGTTTTCTGCCAGAGATGCCAATCAGGAATTGCGATCAAATTTTGGTGTTCTTGGGTTCTCGCACCAGCTTTTCTTTAATCAAAAGACGTATTTAAAATCAACAATTACAATCTCAACAAACGCCAACAAGTACGACGAAGAGCGAATTTATAACTTAGAGACTCCAACTGAAGTAACCATTCCCTTCACATCAAATAATAATTCTGAACAAAGAATAACTTTTGGCAGCTTTGTAAACTCTAAATTCAATAAAAAAATAACAGTAAAAGGCGGATTGTTACTAGAGCGTTTTATGATCGATTACAGTTTAAACGATCGTGATAGACAGGCAGATTTAGATGGTGATGGTTATCCTGACTCGAATGTCATTTACAATACAGAGGGAGATTACACAATTTTTCAACCCTACATACAAGGACAATTCAGAATCTCTGAGCAATTTACTTTGAATGCGGGTTTGCATGGCCAACTATTTTCAATTTCAGACCAAAGTGTTGCTGAACCCCGTGTTTCTCTAATTTACAACATAAATTCTAAAAATAGCTTTAACTTTGGCTATGGCATGCACCATCAAAACGTTCCTGCTCCCGTTTTGTTCCAAAATGAAAACGTAAGTGGCGTTTTACTTCAAACTAACAAAGATCTGGACTTGGTGAGGAGTCAACATTTTGTGGTAGGATACGATACCAAATTAGGAAATCAATGGAGAGGAAAAATGGAGGTATACTATCAGCTTATTGATAATGCGGCTGTTGAACGTTTTTCTAGTAGTTATTCATCACTTACAGAAGGCGCTGATTTTGGTTATTCTACCGATAAAACTTCTTTAGTTAGTAATGGCAAAGGATTCAATCAAGGAATTGAATTAACCATAGAAAAATTCTTCAGTAAAGGGTATCATGCTTTATTTACAGCCTCAATTTTTGAAAGCAAATACAAAGGAAGTGATGGTATAGAGAGAAACTCCCCTTTTAACAATAGGTATGTTGTAAATGCACTTGGAGGAAAAGAGTTCAAAGTAGGAAAACTCAAAAAAAATACAATTTCATTAGACGGGAAAGTAACTGCTGCTGGTGGGCGATTTTATACCCCCGTTGATTTAAGTGCTTCTCAGTTGGCGGGTTTTGAAATAAAACAAAACGATAAAGCCTATTCGTTACAATACGATCCTTATTTCAGGTTAGATTTAAGAATGGGTTTTAAATTAAATAGTGGAAAAAAGAAACAGTCGCATCTTTTATACCTCGAGTTACAAAACGTTACTGATAATAAAAACATATTTATAAATCGATACAATCGAGTTAACAACCAAGTAAACCGAATTGACCAAATTGGCTTTTTTCCTGATTTTGGATATAAATTTCAGTTTTAAAGAAATCACCCTCTTGTAGCGAAACGATAAGCAACAATTTAAATATGGCTTATACTATTTTGTAGTACTCTTTAAAGTATGCCTTAATCAATAAAAAACATTTTGTTAACCTAGGTTGTCGTTTTAACTACAAAAATTAATTAAAAGTTAATACCAATATAATCAACATTTTACGTTGTCCTAATAGATTTGTAACTACAATACAACAAACCATAATTTCGATTGGAAGC
>CAZAJH010000214.1:0-3578 GCA_964485385.1 uncultured Flavobacterium sp. | reverse complement strand
CAAGCACTCTTTTGATGATACAAGAGATCCGTCGATTGATGTTCCTACTCACTTACAACACACTGCTGGATTGGTTTTCAAATTTGGAGCTAAAGATACTGACAACGATGGTATCTATGACAAAGATGATACTTGTCCAGATGTTGCTGGTTTGAAGCAGTTTAATGGTTGTCCTGATACTGATTCTGATGGAATCGAAGATAGTAAAGATTCGTGTCCAAATGAAGCAGGTTCAGTTGAAATGAATGGTTGTCCTGATACAGATGGTGACGGAATTGCTGACAAAGATGACGCTTGTCCAGATGTTGCGGGTATTAAATCATTAGGTGGTTGTCCAGATGCTGACGGTGACGGAATCACTGACAAAAAAGATAATTGTCCTGAAGTAAAAGGTCCAAAAGAAAATAACGGATGCCCATGGCCAGATAAAGATGGTGACGGTGTACTTGACAAAGATGATAAATGTCCAGATGTAAAAGGTACAGCTTCTAACAAAGGTTGTCCAGAAGTTACTGAAGAGGCTATCAAACGTTTGAATGATTACGCTAAAACAATCTTATTCGATACGAACAAAGCAACATTCCAACAAAGAACTTACCCAGTATTAGAGGCTATCACAGCTATCTTAAAAGAGTATCCAAGTTCTAACTTCTCTATCGAAGGTCACACAGATAGCGATGGTAAAGATGATGCTAACATGAAATTGTCTGAAGATAGAGCTGCTGCGGTTAAAAGTTACTTAATCGAAAAAGGTATTGCTGCTTCAAGATTAACTTCTAAAGGTTTTGGTGAGTCTATGCCAATCGACACAAACAAAACTAAAGCTGGTAAAGCAAACAACAGAAGAGTTGAAGTGAAATTAGTAAAATAATTTCTTGAAAATATTTTCTTAAAACGCCCCGATTATCGGGGCGTTTTTTTATTTTTATACAATGTCAACAATTTCTTTTTTAAACCAACTGGCTCAAACTATACTTCAAAATCACGCCGAAAATAGTGCTGATTTGACAGTTGTTTTACCCAATAAAAGAGCCAGAGTTTTTTTGCTAGAAGAACTCAAAAAGGCAACACATCAAACATTTTTCTCTCCCGAAATAATAAGTATTGAAGATTTTATTCAAGACATTGCTAATATTCGCTCAATTGATACCATCGAGTTGCTTTTTGAGTTTTATACACTTTATCTGAAAATAGAGACAGAAAATCAAGATAGCTTTGAAGTAGTGGCCAATTGGGCCAAAACCCTCATTCAAGACTTTAACGAAATAGACCGTTATCTACTCGATCCGGATAAAATCTTAAAGTACCTAGAAAATATCAAGGAAATCGAGCACTGGTCGGTTGATGCTAGCCAAAGAACCGAGCTTATCGATAAACACCTTCAATTTTGGAAGAAGTTACCCAATTACTATCATGCATTTTATCAAAACTTAAAACAAAAACAGAAAGGGTATCAAGGGTTGATTTACCGTGAGGCAGTAGAAAACATCAATCACTTTTCCAATCAATTGGCAGATACACAACACATTATTTTTGCTGGATTTAACGCACTGAATCAAGCCGAAGAGAAAATCATTCAACACCTATTATCCATCGACAAAGCGACGGTGTATTGGGACATTGACGAAGTTTTTCTAAACGATAACTACCACGATGCGGGCTTATTTCAAAGAAAAATTAAAGCCTCTTGGCCGTATTACAAAACCAATCCCTACCAATGGATTTTTAGTCACTATAAGGACGAAAAAGACATTACTTTAATCAGTACGTCAAAGTCAGTGGGTCAGGCCAAAATTGTCGGAGAAATTATTCATTCGATAATCGAAAAAGGAAATACCAATCTTCAAAATGTAGCCGTTGTTTTGGCGGATGAATCCCTTTTGCAACCGGTTTTGTATGCACTACCCAAAGAGGTGCAAGCGCTCAATATAACAATGGGGTTTTCAAGCAAAAACAATCCCGTTCAATTACTGATCTCTAAATTGTTCAAACTTCATGTAAATGCAATCAATAAGGATGAAAAAAACTATGTTTTGTATTACAAAGAAGTACTAGATATTCTCAATCATCCCTTTTTAGAGCCTTTTATTCAACCTGCTGAACTCGTCGAAAAAATCAATTACAACAATTATACTTTTATTACTTTACACCGACTCAAAGACTTATATGGAAGAGAAAATGAGTTGTTTGACTTGGTTTTTAATCGATGGACTGCTTCTTCAGTAGATGCTTTAGAGCGCTTACAAACGCTTTTATTACGTATTAAATCGAATTTAACGTCAACAGCCGAAGACGAGAAAATAGCCAACGCTTTTGTATACTCCATTTTTAAAGTAATCAACAAACTACAAAGCTATTTTGCAACTGTAGCGGGCACATCCATCGATTCGATTGCGAATTTGTACGCCATTTATAAGCAAATAATTGAAGAAGCCGAAGTGTCTTTTGAAGGCGAACCACTCAACGGATTGCAAATAATGGGCGTTTTGGAAAGCCGAGTACTCGATTTTGAGCAGGTAATTATTACATCAGTTAATGAAGGAAAATTGCCCTCAGGAAAAAGTTCGAACTCCTTTTTGCCTTATGATCTCAAGCTCGAACACGGTTTGCCCACATACAAAGAAAAAGATGCGATTTTTGCTTTCCACTTTTATCATCTATTGCAAAGGGCAAAGAACGTTTACCTTATCTATAATTCGGATAATGAAGGTTACGACGCTGCCGAGAAAAGCCGTTTTATTACCCAGTTAGAAGTTGAAAAGCAAGCCAAGCACAACTACACATTTGATTATTACCATCCGAATGTGCCTACAATTGCTTATCAACCAATACAAATTGAAAAAACAGCCAGTGTGATGGATCGTTTACGCGAAATTGCTGAGAAAGGATTTTCACCTTCGGCTTTAACGGCTTATATCAGAAATCCAATTCAGTTTTATTTTCAAAAAGTATTGCGCATTGCTGAAACGGATGAGGTTGAAGAAAACATTGCAGTCAATACACTCGGAACGATTATTCACAAGACTTTAGAGGAATTGTATAAACCTTTTTTAAATCGAATACTCACCGCACCAGACATCCAAAGCGCACTTAAAAAAGTGGATGAAGAAACCCTCACGCAATTCAAATTGGTTTATAAAGAAGGCGAAATCAAAAAAGGGAGAAATTTATTAGCATTTGAGGTAGCGAAACAAAATGTGACTAATTTTTTAAACCAAGAACTCGAAGCCATTCATGATGGCGATGAAATTCAAATCATTGCACTCGAACAAAACTTCGAACGGCTCTTAAATCACCGCGATTTGCCATTTGCTGTTTTGATAAAAGGAAATGTGGATCGCATAGAATGGCGCAACGGAACAATCCGAATTACCGATTATAAAACCGGAAAAGTAGACAAAAATAATTTGGTTTTAAAAGAGTGGAGTGGCCTAACAGACGACATCAAGAACGATAAAATTATCCAGGTTTTGGCATATGCGTTTATGTACGAGAACGAACGAAAAGGGTGCGAACTGGAAGCGGGAATACTATCTTTTAAAAACTTAAAATCGGGTTTTTTACCTTTTCAAATGAAA
>CAZAJH010000213.1:0-3579 GCA_964485385.1 uncultured Flavobacterium sp. | reverse complement strand
GCTAAACAAGCTGTTGAAAATGCAGCAATTAGTGATATCAATGAATTTCGTACGGGTTTAATTTCAGCTACAAGCGTAGGTGGAATGGACATGACAGAGCGTTTTTATTACCAATATTTTGATGATGAAAGTTGCCGCAAGTACATCAAAAGTCAAGACGCAGGCGACACTACACACAATACAGCAGATTATTTGGGTTTGAAAGGTTTTGTATCCACAATAAGTACTGCTTGTTCTTCGGCAGCGAATTCGATAATGATGGGTGCCAAACTAATTCAATCAGGTCAATTGGATCGTGTGATTGTTGGTGGAACCGATGCTTTGTCAAAATTTACCATCAACGGTTTTAAAACATTGATGATTTTGTCGGATACTTATAACACCCCTTTCGATCAGCATCGAAAAGGACTGAATTTAGGTGAAGCAGCCGCTTTTTTAGTATTAGAATCGGACGCAATCGTGCAAAAGCAAAACAAGAAAGTCTTGGCTTATGTGTCGGGTTTTGGAAATGCCAATGATGCGTTTCACCAAACCGCTTCTTCAGAAAATGGTGAAGGCGCATTTTTAGCAATGCAAAAAGCCTTGAAAATGTCGGGTTTACAAACCAAAGAGATTGATTACATCAATGCGCACGGAACAGCAACACCCAACAACGATTTATCAGAAGGACGCGCTATCATTCGCGTTTTCGGTGATCATGTACCTGATTTTAGTTCAACCAAAGCCTTCACAGGTCATACCTTAGCAGCAGCGGCAGCAATTGAAGCTGTTTTTAGTGTATTGGCCTTGCAAAATGGTGTGGTTTTTCCGAACATGAATTTTACAACACCAATGGAAGAGTTCGATTTGATTCCGGTTACGCAACTCAAAGAGAAGCCATTACAACATGTTTTATCCAATTCATTTGGATTTGGAGGCAATTGTTCCACTGTAATTTTTTCTAAAAAAGAATGAAAAAGGCATATATCAATGGTGTAGGTTGCATTACAGCTCAACCTACCTACGAAGAAGGTTTTTTAGAAAACGTGGCAATAAACGAAAATGATACTGTTTTTAAAGCGTTGCAACCTTCATACAAAGAAATTATTCCACCAGCTATGATTCGTCGTATGGCAACTGGAGTAAAAATGGGTATTTTTTCTTCTAACCAAGCTTTGAAAGAAGCCAATATTGAAGTGCCAGATGCTATAGTTACGGGAACTGGAATGGGTTGTGTAGAAGATTCGGATAAGTTTTTGAAAGCTATCCTGGATAACCAAGAAGAATTTTTGACGCCAACCTCGTTCATCCAATCGACTCACAATACAGTGGGTGCTCAAATTGCACTCGGTTTGCAATGCAAAGGGTATAATTTTACCTATGTTAACGGAGCCATTTCCTTTGAAACTGCTTTATTGGATGCCAAAATGCAATTGGAGAATGACGAAGCCAATTCAATTTTAGTCGGTGGAATGGACGAATCATCACAACATACTATCGATTTGTATAAGATTACAAATATCTTAAAAAGTGAAGAGGCAAAACCGTACAATGTTTTGCATGCTACTTCAAACGGAATTGTTTTTGGTGAAGGTTCATCCTTTTTTGTTGTTGAGAATCAGCCCAAGCCGAGTTCGTATGCAACACTGGAAGCACTCTCCTTTTTTAACGATTTACAACCCAATGAAGTGGAAGGTTTTGTGTTGCAATTTTTGACTTCTAACGGAATTAGCACCGATCAAATTGATGCTTTAGTTTTAGGTATCAATGGAGATGCGCAATTCAACAAGTATTATCAGTTTGCGGAAGTACTTTTTAATCAAACGCCGCAAGTTTATTACAAACATTTGAGTGGCGAATTCAATACTGCTTCTGCTTTTGGTTTTTGGAATGCAGCCAAGATTTTGAAAACACAACATATTCCTCAAGTGATTCAAAAGAATGGGGTAACCAAGGAGAATTACGATTATATCTTACTTTACAACCAATACAAAGGCAAAGACCATAGTTTAATTTTACTTAAAAGATGCTAAATCACAAGAACATATCCGTTCTTTTTGCTTCTCTGCTGCTTTTACTTTTATTAATGTCCTTTTTTACAACGGTCAGAGTGGGCTATTTTATCCTCACTGCGGTGGTATGGCTAGGATTAACCGCGTACGGGGCTTTTGATATCAGAGCCAACTATTTTATAAAAGCTTTTTCAAGTAATCCTATTGTGGCATCTCGGCAAATAGCACTTACTTTTGACGATGGACCAACCGAATTTACCCCAAAAATATTAGATGTTTTAAAACAATTTGAAGTCAAAGCGACCTTTTTTTGCATCGGAATTCAAATTGAAAAATACCCTGATATCTTTCAACGTATAGTGCGAGAAGGGCACATTATTGGCAATCATTCGTATTCCCATTCCAACGCGATAGGTTTTTTTTCTGTAGAAAGAGTTCTAGATGAAATTCAACGTAACGATCGCTTAATTGCGTCTTATCTGAGCAAGAAACCCCAATTCTATCGTCCGCCATTTGGTGTAACTAATCCCAAGATAGCTAAGGCTTTAGCACAAACAAAGCATGCAGTTGTTGGTTGGAATAACCGTTCGTTAGACACTGTTATCAAAGATGAAAAAACCATTTTAAATCGTATAAAAAGTAAGATAAATTCGGGTGGCATTGTATTGCTTCACGATACTTCTTTTAAAACCGTTCATGTTTTGGAACAATTATTGCTACTTTTGCACACTGAAAAATACAAAGTGACTCCTTTGGATGAGTTACTGAACTTAAAAGCATATGAAGAGTAGAGTAGTTGCCTTCTTTTTTTTCATTCTAATTACGAATACCAGTGTAGCTCAAGAGCAGAAATTATCGGCTTCTGAAGTGGCCACTTTTAAAGCTGACGTCGAAAAAGAATCCAAAACTATAAAGACAATTAAAACCGATTTTATACAATACAAACACATGGATTTTTTGTCGAAAGACATCGAAACTTCTGGCAAAATGTTGTTCAAAGCGCCCAATTTACTCAATTGGCAATATACCAAACCCTACCAATATAGTATTGTATTCAAAAACAATAAAGTTTTCATAAACGATCAAGGTAAGAAGAATACTGTTGATGCAGGCAACAGCAAGTTATTTGAAAAAATCAACAAGATGATTGTGGGTAGTGTGAGTGGAAATCTGTTTGATGATAAGGAATTTACGGTTTCTTACTTCAAAACTAAGGAGTTTTACATTACAAAACTTTTGCCTAAAACAAAAGAAATTCAAAAATACATCAAACAAATCGATCTTTTTTTTCCGATAAACGATGCTACTGTTTCGCAGGTAAAACTGATAGAGCCTTCGGGTGATTTTACCAAAATCGTTTTCAAAAATAAACAATTCAATGCCAAAATTGATGATGCGGTTTTTGCCAATTAGTTTTTTGTTATTTCTTTTTATTTCATGTAAATCGTATGAAATAAATGGAGTTCAAAAGCGTCAATTGCAAGTCAATAGTGTAGCGAATCACTATTTTTCAAATCCAGAAACGGATTATGTCTATAAAGCTCATATTGAAGTGTATGGTAACGAATTGAGTGGGATTTTTGTAATT
>CAZAJH010000212.1:0-3601 GCA_964485385.1 uncultured Flavobacterium sp. | reverse complement strand
TAAAAAAGTTGGCCAAAGGCGATGTTTGCGTCATTTTAGATTGTTTGATCTCGATAATAACTACTCTTTCAAGAGGTATGATGGTTTGGTTTTGGATGAATTGCAATTCAAAATCGATGGTCACGCGTTCGGTTTGTTGGTGATTGACCAAGGTGATTCTTTTGAAATTATTTTTTAAAATTAAGGTAATATCATCCACATTTTTTCGGGTAAAACGTTGCACCACACTCTTCTGATTTTCATTGATTTCAGATAGGATATGGCTCACTCTTTCCCGAAACTTATTGGTCCTATCAATTTTTTCTTTCTTTTTGATTTCAAAAAAACTCAAATCAGATTCCACATATTTGCGGCTTCTTACCTTAATTCGATGCAAATAACTGTTGTGATGATCTTTATAAAATTGAAAATCTTTGGTGTCGAAATAATTATTTTCGTATGAAAAAACTTTATTCCCATTAATCTCCAAAACCGAATAATTCTCTAGTAAGCAAGGCAAAATAGAATCCAACTGATCACTACTCAACACAAATTTTTTGTCAATTCGGTCTTGTAACGAAACACTATCGAGTTGCGCTAATGAAATGGATTTTAGAGTTTGAATGGATTGAATGAAGTGTGGAATCATTACTTAGAAAGTGATTTCAATATTGCCAATGAATTTTTCTTCTTTTTTAGACACTTCCACAGTCACCAATTGGTATACTTGATCCCAAACACACGAGTCGCAATCACCAAAAACCCAGATGTCGTAGGTGCCTTCGTGCAAATTTTTAAACTTAAACGAACCATTGTACGACGAATCCATGCTATCAAAATAAGCCGATTCTCCGTGTTTGCTGATATATACTTTTATGCCACCAATGTAATCTTGGCTGACTAACACATTATTTGAGTTGTAATCTTTGCCAAAAATCTTTCCCTCAATGGATGCCAAACCTCCATAACCCTCCTCTTTGGAGCAAGATAAAAATGCAAATAAAACGACTGCTAAGGCTAGATATTTTTTCATCATCAAAATTTATTTAAATACTATAACTTTTTTGGTTTTTTGAGCGTACTGCAGCAAGTAGGTACCCGATGGCAAGTTGCTGATGTCGATCTGAGTCAAATTGGATGCTTCATTTTCTGCCACCAATTGCCCGATTTGATTGTATATTTTAATTTTTTGATCACCAACCAAATTCGGTATAGCCACATTGATAACAGAAGCTGTTGGATTGGGATAAATACCAAAGTCTTGGTTTTGTTCGTTAAAGCTAACTGTACTTAATGGCGAATTATTGGCATTGAACGTTGGCGCTTGAATAACAAAACTTCCTGTTCCGTTGGGTACGCGTGCAAAACCAAAATCTACGGTTTGCGCGCTAAAGTTGATTTGATCGACCAGCAATAAACTAGGATTGGACAAAACCAAAGACTCGCCAGCGGCTGACAATCTAAAATTAGCGTGTAATGGCCCATCCAGCGGTTCGTTATCGGCCCAAATAATCAAATACCCATTGGCAGGAATTGTGGTTCCAGCAGGAATTTGCCACTTGGTCAATTGAGCAGAAGTGTCGGTTATGTAATAGCCACTCAAATCAACTGGTGTTGAATTGTTGTTGTAGAGTTCAATCCAATCTTCATAGTCGCCTGCTTCATCTGTAACTGTTGTATTGTTTTGAGCCATTAACTCATTAATTACTACTCCATTTGGACCTAATACTTGTTGTACTCGGTAAATAAACACATCGTGTTCGGCACCTGTTGGTAAATAGGATGCCGATAATGACGCGTTCCCGGCAATGGCTTCTACATAGTAACGAACAAAGGTTCCGGCAATGTGACCCGGAATTTGAGCGCCAAAAGTACCATCGTTGGCCAAGTCGTCGTTGTGTGCACCATCATCAAACATTTGAACTTTGGTAAAATTACCCACAATTCCAGTGGCATAGTACAAATTGACCCTGTTAATTCCTGTACTTGACGTAACCAAGGCTTTGACATTAACAACTTCATTGGCTATGGGTTCGATGTACTCTTGTAAATTTCCATTATAAAATTTAGCTGAAGCGATTACAGGTGCTACTTGAGCCACTTCGGTATTAGAAAGCAAATAATTGCGTCTGTTGGCCACAAAGGTTTTTATGGCATTATACTCTGTAGTATATTGAGCTGTAGTATACAATTTCTTTGGATCAGCGGCAACGAGTGCTCCGATTTGAGCATTCATTTCATCCACCAAAGCATTCGCATTGGCAGTTGTAAATGTCTCTTGCAAAATGGTTCGGTAATGCGCTAAGTAGCGTTGTCTCCATTCGGGAACACTTAATAATTTATTCAACAATGGATAATTAGCATTGGAAGCATTTTTAAAAGGAGACCAATTGGCACTGGTTGCAGCATTGGATACAAACGTCGAATTTCCATCGTATTCCAACGAAGTCATTCTACCAGTTTCGGGCTCATAATACGCCATGTAATCCATCTTTCCTTTCATTATATAACTATCGTCGTCGGTAAAAATATTTTCACTAGCCAAATGCCACAATACTTTATCAACATCAATTTTGGCTTTTACCGCATCAATATTGGCTGCCGTAGCTGTGCTTAACATTTGACAAGCGTCGATTAATTTTTGCCAAGGATCAACTACAACATCATTTGATTTTAGGGTATAATACCCTTGGTACGTGGCTTGATTTGTTCCCAAATAGTTCATACCTGCCGTACCATCGCCCCAATTAGGACCGCCTCCGCCGCCGCCCGGACCAGATGTAGGAGAAACCGCTCTAAAAAGTGCGCCATCGTTGGTCAAAAACCAATCCGACAAAAACGATTTATCCATAGCTTGAATGTTGGGATACAAGCCCCAATCTTGGTTGTTAATATACAAATGAATAAAATTCCCTTTGGCAATCGGATTGTGTCTGCGAGCCATTCGATTGTACAACACTTCGCGCATAAAAGAAGGATCTTGATGACCGTTATTGAATTTTAAACTCGTATAACCAAACAAATCTTGCGTTGTATCAACAAAATCCATATCTACACCAAACGATTTCTTTTGTGAAGTCCCAATTTGCGTGTAGGAAGTATTTCCTCTAAATCGCACGCCCACATTAGGATACGTTATTCCGTCGTATATCATGTTTGCCACAATGTTGGTTTCGGAAGCATAATTGTTGGTGAGCTGGGTCCAATAATCGGCCTGAGCAAAATTCAAATACACATTTTTGACCGTGCTTTTATCGTACAAACCCGTTTGATTGAGATTTCCTGTATACAGAATTTTCCCATCAGCAGAATAATACATTTCACTAGGCAAAGACTGTGAATGCCCCACAATACTGGCCAATAATAAAAGTAATGTAACTTTTTTATTCATTTTATTTATAATTAATTAACACAAATATAATGTTTTAGCAATAATAACATAATAGTTTCTTATTACCCTACTTTTTTATCAGACGAATAATCGTTCGATTTCTTGCGCAGTTTTTAAAAAAAATGTCACCCGCTCTTTCAATAGCACAAATAGCAACTTGAACCATTCTAACGTTTTTTTATGCAAAAGCTTCCAATCTTGTCCAAAACTACTCCAACTCCAGTAGCATCA
>CAZAJH010000211.1:0-3611 GCA_964485385.1 uncultured Flavobacterium sp. | reverse complement strand
AAACCTGTCTGCCGACAGGCAGGTAGCAAGCGCAAGCCCAGCAATTGCCTGAAACTGGGTTAGCAAATGGCTTTTTATACTAATCACTGATACTATACAATATTCTTTTGAAATCTTCTTTATATTTACTTTTTTCAGATCCAGCGCACCACGATAAAACTTTATAAAATGAAGTTTTTGTTTCCACAATACCAACTAAATAATAGATTTCAATTTTTGATTCATCGTCGTAATATGTTGCATCAAACTCTGCAAAATTTATTTCTCCTTTTTTATCATAAATTGGATTAGAAAATTTTTTACTTGGTTCATCTTCTAAGAAAACTTTAACAAATTCTTCTGTAAATTCATTTATGGATGAGTAATTTAATTCAGCCAAATTAAGTTCTTCTTTATTGTCCTCAATTACAACCCCAAATATATCCTTTACTGTATTTTTATATTGAATACTTGCAACATCATTTAATCCAACAGTCCTAGACATATAACTAGGGAGAGATATATTAAATGAATGTCCAACTTTTAATTCTTTCATAATTGTTTGAGAAAATATGGAATTAAAAAATAAGAATGTAAAAGTTGAATAAATTATTTTTTTCATAATTTTTATTTTATGGTTTTTTAAGCTAATTGTTAACTAAATGTTTTATTCAAAAAAGGTGACTTTTGCAATTTTACCGTTTTCTACTTCGTAAATCGCCACACCGCCAAATTTTAGGTCGTTGTATTGAATATCCTCTTCGTCAATCACAATGTTTTTGGTCACTATTCGTTTGGTGATTTTGCAATTCAGTACTTTCGCATTTTTAAAAAAAGGGGTATAACTCTCGCGCATGGCTGCTTTTCCATCCGATTGCAACTGGTTCGGAAATTTATACACTTTCACATCGTCGGAATAAAAACTCATAAACGCATCAATATCGCGGGTGTTGTAGGCTTCGACTTGTTCTTGCACGATTTGTTCGGGCGTTTTTTCTTGTGACCAACACACTAAGTTAGTCAGTAATAAAGTAATAAACAATGCTTTTTTCATAACTGTAATTTTGGTGTAACTCTTGTATTCTTGGTGTTTCTTTGTGTAATAACTTAGCTGTTACACCGAGTTTCACAAAGAAGTCACAAAAGTCAAGGAGTTCTTATTTTAATTCTTTCCGCAAAAACTGCGCCGTATAACTCTTCTTATTGTTACAAATTTCTTCGGGTGTTCCTGTGCAAACAATTTCGCCACCGCCTTTGCCACCTTCCATGCCCACGTCAATGATGTAATCGGCCAATTTGATCACATCCATATTGTGCTCGATAATCACAATCGTGTTGCCTTTATCAACCAATTTATGAATCACGTCCATCAATACTCTGATGTCTTCAAAATGCAAACCAGTAGTAGGTTCGTCCATGATGTAAAACGTGTTTCCCGTATCTTTTTTGGATAATTCAGTGGCCAACTTAATGCGTTGCGCTTCGCCACCCGATAGCGTGGTGCTCTGTTGCCCGAGTGTAATATACCCCAAACCAACGTCTTGGATGGTTTTGACTTTTCTGTAAATCTTGGGAATGTTTTCAAAGAAATCTACCGCTTCATCCACGGTCATGTTCAACACATCGGAAATGGATTTTCCTTTGTAACGAATTTCCAACGTTTCGCGGTTAAATCGCTTGCCTTGACAGGTTTCACATTCCACATAAACATCGGGTAAAAAACTCATTTCAATAGTGCGCACACCCGAACCTTCACAGGTTTCGCATCGTCCGCCAGCGACATTAAAACTGAATCGTCCGGCTTTATAACCACGAATCATGGCTTCTGGCGTTTGCGTAAACAACGTTCTAATTTCACTAAAAACATCGGTGTAGGTCGCAGGGTTACTGCGCGGTGTTCGACCAATCGGACTTTGATCAATGTCGATGACTTTATCAATATGTTCCAGACCTTCTATTTTTTTGTAAGGTTGTGGCTTTTTTACCGCATTGAAAAAATGTTCATTCAAAATAGGGTAGAGCGTTTCGTTGATCAACGTCGATTTGCCACTACCCGAAACTCCTGTGACGCAAATGAGTTTCCCCAACGGAAATTCGACCGAAACATTTTTCAAATTATTTCCTGTTGCACCCGATAATTTCAAGGTTTTTCCATTGCCTTTACGTCGGGTTTTTGGGACTTCAATTTGCTTTTCACCATTGATATATTGTGCAGTCAACGTATGTTCGGCTAACAATTGCTTTGGTGTTCCTTCACTGATGATTTTCCCCCCAAAACGACCTGCTTTCGGACCAATATCAATGACCCAATCGGCACGTTCGATCATGTCTTTGTCGTGTTCCACTACCAAAACCGAGTTGCCAATGTCGCGTAAATTTTCGAGCGAATTAATCAATCGTTCATTATCTCTTTGGTGTAATCCTATACTGGGTTCATCCAAAATATACAATACACCCACCAATTGCGAACCAATTTGGGTAGCCAAACGAATGCGTTGTGCTTCACCACCTGAGAGCGATTTCGAACTGCGATTCATTGCCAAGTAATTCAATCCCACATCCAACAAAAACTGCAAACGTGCCCGAATTTCTTTTAAAATTTCAGACGCAATGGCTCTTTGTTTGTCGGTCAGTTGAGCTTCCAAATCGTTGAACCAAACAGTGAGCTCTGCCACATCCATAGCCGATAAATCAGCAATGTTTTTATCTAAAATTTTGAAATACAATGATTCTTTCTTCAAGCGAGATCCATGGCATTCTGGACATTCTATTTCGTCCATAAACTCTTTAGCCCAACGCTTGATGCTTGAAGAACCACTTTCGTCGTGTTGGTTTTTGATGAAGCTGGAAATTCCTTCAAAATCAATTTTATATTCTTTGGTTACACCAGCTGCTTTAGAAGTGATAGAAAACTTTTCGTTCCCACCGTTCAAAATCATGTCCATGGCTTCTGGCGGAATCGATTCAATAGCATCCGATAAGGTAAACCCAAATTTTTCGCCAATAATTTCGAGTTGTTTGAACATCCACGAACTTTTGAACTCGCCCAACGGTGCCAAACCTCCAGCTTTTATGGACAATTTTGGATTTGGAATAATCTTTTTTTCGTTGATTTGATTGATGATACCTAAACCATTACAGTGGTCGCACGCTCCTTTTGGTGAGTTGAAAGAGAATAAATTCGGTTCTGGATTTTGATACGAAATTCCAGTGGTTGGACACATCAGCGTTCGACTAAAAAAACGAACATCTGTACTGTCGTGTTCCATCACCATCATAATATCATCTCCGTGATGCATGGCTGTTTTGATACTTTCAGCTAATCGTTTGTCGGTATCTTCATTTTTCTCTATCTGCATCCGATCGATGACAATTTCGATGTCATGTGTTTTGTAGCGATCGAGTTTCATTCCGATTACAATATCTTGAATTTCGCCATTCACACGAACTTTAACAAAACCTTGTTTGGCAATTTGTTGAAATAATTCAGCATAATGCCCTTTTCGAGCACGAATTACAGGTGCGAGGATATTCACTCGCTTTCCCGCAAAATTGGCAATGATGAGTTCTTTGATTTGCTCATCGGAATACGAAACCATTTTTTCGCCCGTATTGTAACTGTAAGCATCAGC
>CAZAJH010000210.1:0-3617 GCA_964485385.1 uncultured Flavobacterium sp. | reverse complement strand
GTTTATTTTATTTCTGAACCATTTAAGGCATATAAGTTCATTTACGTTTTTCTTTATTCTTCCAAACCTCTATAAATTTCATTTACAAGTGTTTTTTGCCCTTCTTTATAAATATTAGTTACATTAAAATTAATTATTAAACCAATTGGAGCCTTTAAAAGTTTCATATAAGTTAGCAATTGAGCTTCGTGAACTGGTAAAACTTTATCAACTGCTTTTAACTCTACTACTAAGCAATTTTCAATAAACAAATCACATTTTAAATTTGCATCAACTGTTATTCCTTTATAATCAATTGGAATCACTAATTGTGTTTTAAAATTAAAATCTTTTATTGAAAGTTCTTTTTCAATGCATTTATGATAAACACTTTCTAATAATCCAGGACCCAAACTTTTATGAACTTCAATTGCAGCTCCGTTTACATTATAAATTAAATCTTTTAAATACGTTTTAGACAATTCCATTTTCTTATAATTGGCTTTTAAAAATTGATATTTGGCTTATATTCTTAAAATTATCTTTGTTTTCTGAAACAAGCAGGCTTGAATGAACTTACATGCCTTATATGGTTTAAATTAACTTTTACTTTCAAACGCCAACGCATACATCTTAATCTGTTTAATCATCGAAACCAAGCCATTAGCTCTGGTTGGCGACAGGTGTTCTTTGAGTCCAATTTGATCAATAAAATCGGTATTCGCTTCCAAAATAGCACTTGCCTTTTGATTGGAAAAAGCCCGAATCAACACCGCGATAATTCCCTTGGTTAGAATAGCATCACTGTCGGCTGTAAAAACAATTTTTCCTTCTTTTTCTTCGGCGTGAACCCACACTTTCGACTGACATCCTTTGATAATATTGTCGTCGGTTTTGTATTGTTCGTCTATCAAAGGAAGCCCTTTTCCCAAATCAATAATGTACTCGTAGCGTTGCATCCAGTCATCAAACATCGAAAACTCGTCAACAATTTCGTCTTGTATTTCCTGAATCGTCATAATTTTTTATTCTTGTTCACCAAAAGCAACTACTTTATTGACCAGAGTTTCAATCTCAGCAGGTGGAAAACCATGGTCAAAATCAACTGTTTTGTACTCTTTTTCTTGGTACGTTATTTTCAAATTGGCTATAGCAGCACCATCATAAAAGCGTTTTTGAGTTGGGTCTTTAAGCGTTGGTATACTTTCCAAATCTATTGTTTCAAATGAGTTGACCAATGCTTTCCAATCGGAATCTGAAATTGCTTTGGATTCACCTAATTTGTTCGAATTTCGGTCGGAATTAATATAAACCGTCTGATTTTGAATCGTAATCTTTTGGTAAAACCCACGTGTATTAGCAACGTATTCGATGCTAGCTTTGGCCCAGTCGTTTTTGGCATCTTGAGAACATCCTTTTCCGAGGAATAGGGTTAAAATAATTAAGGTAAATGCTTTCATTTTTTTACTTTTTAAGACAACATCATTTGCGCTTTTTTAACTGCTTCCACAAAGATATCAATTTCCTCTTTGGTATTGTAAAAAGCAAAACTGGCTCTTATGGTTCCTGGAATTTGATAAAAATCCATTATGGGTTGTGCACAATGGTGTCCGGTTCGTACTGCTATCCCTAATTTATCGATAATCGTGCCAATATCGTAGGGATGAATGCCTTCTATATTAAACGATATGACGGAAGTCTTCTCTTGAGCTGTTCCGTAAATTTTCAACCCGTCAATTTCGAGTAATTTTTGAGTCGCATATACCAACAACTCCTGTTCGTACGCGGCAATAGCTTCAAAACCAATTTCATTCATATAATCGATAGCGGTTCCGAGTACGATTCCAGCTTCAATGTTGGGTGTTCCTGCCTCAAACTTGTGGGGTAAATCGGCGTAAGTTGTCTTTTCAAAAGATACGGTTGCAATCATTTCACCACCTCCTTGATAGGGTGGTAATTTCCGGAGCCACGCTTCTTTTCCGTACAAAATGCCAACACCTGTTGGGCCACAAATTTTATGTCCCGAAAACACATAAAAATCGCAATCCAATGCTTGCACATCAGGTTTTAAGTGCGGAGTAGCCTGTGCGCCATCAATCAAAACTGCCGCACCTACTTGATGCGCTTTTTCGATCATTATTTGAATCGGATTGATGGTTCCCAACGCATTGGAAATATGATTTACCGCTACTATCTTGGTTTTTTCTGAGAGTAATTTTTCGTATTCGGTTATGATCAATTCGCCTTGTTGATTCATTGGAATGACCTTTAAAACCGCGCCTGTTCGTTCGCACAACATTTGCCATGGCACAATATTGCTGTGGTGTTCCAAAGCCGAAACCAACACCTCATCGCCCGCTTTTACTATTGATGCAAACCCGTTAGCTACCGCGTTAATCGAATGAGTAGTTCCTGAAGTGAAAATAATTTCGTGTGGGAATTGCGCATTGAGGTGTCGCTGAATTTTACCACGAGAAACCTCATACGCATCGGTCGCAGCTTGACTCAAAAAATGTACGCCACGGTGAATGTTGGCGTTGATGGTTTTGTAATACGTAGCAATAGCGTCTATCACCACTTGCGGTTTTTGAGACGACGCACCATTATCAAAATAAATCAGCGGTTTACCGTAAATTTTTTCGGAAAGTATAGGAAAATCGGCTCGTATTTTCTGAATGTCTAACATTATTTATTTAGAATTTTTCTAAATACAAAAGTAGTAAATTTTGAAGTGTTTTTTTACCAAACGTTTGTTAATAATTATTCAATCTTTATCTCAACCATATAAGGCAACTAAGATCATTTAAGTTTCCGTTCTTACATGCACTTATATGCCTATTATGGTTCAAATTTCCTAAATTGCATCAAATTTTGTTTCTAATGAAAAAATTTCTCAAAATCTTCGCTTTGCTTTTGATAGTTGTATTGGTTTATTTGCGCATGGCAATTTATCCGCAACTCGATTTGATTTCGGGCTTTGCTGCTAAAAGCGTAGCTTCAGGCCATTTTATCGATAACCGAAGTTTGGCGACTATCGAGCAAGGCGACAACGACATTGATAAGGTAGATTGGGCGACCAATATAATTGACGAAAAAGCGCGAGTGGCTTCCGCTAATGTTCATGGTTTTAAAGAACGAAAAGCCATTTACCGCGAAGGTTTAGGTGCTACATTGATCAACGATGATTTTGATGTAACTAAACCATACTTGGTTCCGAAACGCATACAAATTAAGCATAATTTGCCCTTCCCCTACGGAAATAGCGAGCCCAAAGACACTGTTTTTTCGAATGTTGATTACCAAAAATTAAATGCTGTTGTTGCAAATGCTTTTGATGCAAAAGGCAAAAAAGACAAGCGCACCCGTTCGGTGTTGGTGATTTACAAAGACAAAATCATAGCCGAAAAATACGCCGATGGTTTTACTAAAGATTCCCGAATTTTAGGTTGGTCGATGACCAAAAGTTGGACCGCTACTTTTTTTGGCATACTGCAAAAACAAGGTAAAATCGACATTAATAAGCCGGCACCAATTGCCGAATGGAAGAATGACGCACGTGCCACAATCACCATCAACGATTTGTTGCACATGAACTCGGGTTTGGAATGGGAAGAAGACTACGGGAAAATATCTGATGT
>CAZAJH010000209.1:0-3636 GCA_964485385.1 uncultured Flavobacterium sp. | reverse complement strand
CTGATTGGCTTAGATATTGACTTTTGAGTTTCAATTAATGAAAGTAGAAAAGATTGTCAATATCCTTAGCTTTCCAGTCAATTCACCTAGTTTAATGAGCACAACATTTTATGCTCAGCTTGGAATACGATCCATTTGTTATGTATAGGCTCTTTATCCTATACTCTCCTCATTTCTAAGGAGTATCGGACTATATCATCTTCTCACTTTCATGAGAAGTTGGGCACTCGTGGGAGGATTATTGTTAGAGTTACTCACCTCCTAGTCTCTGAACCTTCTTAACCCTTTTATTGCAGCTAATATTTAAGCTGCGAACCCTAGGTTAAGCTTGGCTGATGATTACCACACGTTCAATTGTATCTGTGTATCAATACTTTTTTTTGGAATTTAAAGGGATTCATTGAAAATTTTTTGTTTCATTTCAAACCAATCCGCATTATAACGGTTTTTACAAAACTCTGCGAATTGAGCTTCTGTATTATTGCCGTAGCCATATGTTTTATGAAAAGCATCATGAATTTCGGATGCGATAAGCACACCGTTTGTTAAATCATAACGCCTATCTATAACATTATTCCAAGAGTCTAAATGATGACACTCTAAATTTGTTTTAGCACCAGTTAAAACACACGTACGATTATAAAGCTTTTTAATACCATTAATCCAGCAATAATCAGCAGTACTACGTGTCTTTTTATCACGTCCATACCCCCCTTTAAATCTAGGATGGTTTTCACCAAACTTATTTGTTAAAGAGCCAGTTCTTTGGCTAGCTTTTTCACCAATCAAAGAGCGTGTTTCTTTACTTAGAATTTTACCTTTGTGAGTTTCAGAAACTTTGACTTTCTTACACTCAGGACAGCCTGTTTTTTTTGCATTTTTGTAAGAATGCACAGTGCATTCAAAGGTAGATTGGCAAGTTAAGCACTGAAAAGTAAGGGTACTTTTCACGCTTTTGTAAACTTCTTCGAAGTTTGGTGTAATAAGCACATGATTCCGGGTTAAAGCTAAATTTTCGATCTCAGTTTTTGTTAATCTTTTTGACATATAAAATCCTCCTCTCTAGTTACAACATTATAGTATCTTACAACATTGTATGTATATTGTCAAGGAATGAAAATTATATATCAAAGTAACTTTGATCTTGAGATACATATTTTTATGTATACATTCGATTGATACAAATTTATTCTGCAGGCTCCCATCAGTTCACCCAATTATTCAACCAATATCACTATTGGAGGTCACGTAAAGTTTTCATGAAGTTGAAAGTACCAGAAATACCTAGAGGCATACCATCTGAGAAAGATCCTTGTCCGATTGGGTAGATAATGAATACAGCAGTTGCTGCAGCTACAGGAGCTGAGTAAGCTACTGCGATCCAAGGACGCATACCTAACAACTCAGCCTGATGTTTCCACCGGTTTGATTGTTTGACAAAATCAACTGCTGAGATGGACTATATCACCATCTTTAATTTTTTTTCTATTTTAAAGATGTCGGGCGCTAATGTGCGATTATTGTTGGGGCTCACGCACTAGTCTCTGAACGTTCCAGGAAATCTCTTCTAATTTCCTCTCAAAGAGTTTGATTCTATTTTTTTTATGAAGAGCCCCTTCCTGGCTTCGCTGCTGATTCCCATTGTTAAATGTAATAAACAAGAAGGGTTCCAGCAATTCACCCGATTTTCTGTACAAGTCACCCTATACAGCCGCCTAGAATTGACGGAAAGATAGTTCCCACTCACGCGTGAATCCCAATTTTTCAAAAGGGCTTAGACTATACCTTCAACTCGTCACTTACCTTAGTTAGTCTCAACATAGTAAGCTGAAATCTGACGAGTGCCGACGTATTAACCTTGTTTTTATTTTTTAAATAAAAACCAAGATTCTCCTCTTTCGAGTCAGTCGTTACAGGGAATTAACAAGGTTAAAATTCAATACTTAAAATTATAATAATGAACATGTTACTTTTTAAAAGACTTTAGCCATCATTCATAATCAAACTAACAAGAAGGGTTTGACATATACCTTTAAAAGTAAAAGAAAATTTTCCCGATTTCTACAATGTTAATTCTTCCCACGGTATCGCCATAGTTTTGGTTTTTAGTCAAACCGAAAACCTTAGGGTTCACCGTTACCTACAAAACCCAAAAAATCTTTTTAATTAATAAAATCTGTTATCATTATCATAATCATATGCCATTCAAATGCAAATGGCTGTTAAATTTTTTTTTTAGATTTGCCGGCGCGAAAATTTGGATTTTTTTCCAAAAATTCTGCTTCTTGGCTGTTCAAAACTTTTTCACCCGTCCAATTCGTCCATTGTTCCTCTGTTAAATAATCTACGCTTGCATATTTATTTATATAATTTCTTATGGTTTTCCGAGTCACGCCCAAACTTTGAGCCGCGCAACTAACACTCTCAAAAGCCACATTTCCGATTTTAATGTGTAAGGAAGGGTTGCCGCTATTTGGTGAACCACCGAATTTATTCTTTTTTTCCCCCCAAATTTCTGATTATACAAGTTAAGTCCGCGAGTGATTAATCTTTTTAAAACCATGGTTTCGATTTCTAATAAAAATCGATCGATGTCATTTCTTTTTGCTTTTTCGTTGGTTGTAAAGTACCTAAATTGACTATTGTCTGAAATTACCACTGGCACAAAAATAAAATCTTCGATAGCGGAGATTTTTAACTGTACTTGTTTAACAACAGTGAACTTTCGAAGTTGTTTATTAAGTGATAAGGCGTCACCGCCTTCCTGAGCTTTCTCGGCACTCACTTTTGTAGCTTCTCTCATACCTTGCATATACGTTGCTTTACGTGTAGCTAAATTTATGGTTTCACCTAGATAGACTTTTTTGTTTTTTAGGTTAAAAATCAAATAAAAGCCCGCTTTGCCTGTCATTCCACTTTGACTATCTCTTTTGGTAACGATTTTAAAAGGTTCAACGGGCAATCTTTGTGCCATAAAAACATCAATCACCTGGTCTATTGTGGTTTCAACGACTTGGGTGTATTCTTGGTTTAATGAGAGTGATTTTTCGATTGAATTTGGTACTAATATAATATTTGGGCGGTAATAAAAGGGAATGGACGGATATAACATAATTTTTTTTTTGGATTTTATAAGCCTTTGACTCCAGTTCTTTTTAATATTTTTACTAAAATCAAAGTCGAGTCGGTCGTTAATACAAAAAGTTACCTTTTTGCCGGGCCATGAGATTAACCCATATAAGCACAAACACCTAAGAAGAAGTGGCAAACGATTAGTTGGTAAGGACCACCGTTGTAAAGCCATTCGTCTAGAGTAGCAGCTTCCCAAATTGGGTAGAACACTTTATCCAAAAGTTTCCTAATGGAGCGGACTATATCATAATCTTTGTACTTTTTTACAAAGATCCTGGGCGCTTGTGTGCTATTATTGTTGGGACTCAAGCACTAGTCTCTGAACGTTTTAGGGAACCTATTCAAGATCTTCATTTACCAGAAATGATTGTTCAAAATGAAGAACAAATTCTGGATTTTCATTACAGAACTTTTGAATGCCCTCCCTAACTTCGCTGCGGGTTAACGTACTAACAATTCTCCAACCATACATTTGCTTTCTTTCCTTATTAACTAGTTTATAAA
>CAZAJH010000208.1:0-3657 GCA_964485385.1 uncultured Flavobacterium sp. | reverse complement strand
AACGGAGCCAAACAAGGCGGATTTTACCACAATACGGGTGAAGGTGGTTTGTCGCCCTATCATTTGCAAGGTGGTGATGTGGTGTGGAATATCGGAACAGGCTATTTCAGTTGCCGCACCGAAGACGGAAAATTCAATTACGAGGCGTATACCAAAAGAGCCACGCTGGATAACGTTAAAATGATTGAAATCAAGTTCTCACAAGGTGCCAAACCGGGTCATGGTGGCATACTGCCCAAAGAAAAAGTAACCGACGAAATTGCCGCAATTCGTCTGGTTCCCAAAGGAAAAGACATTCTCTCTCCTCCTACACATTCGGCTTTTACCAATCCGTTGGAATTGATGGATTTTGTGAAAAAACTCCGTGAAGGTTCGGGCGGAAAACCCATTGGGATCAAAATTTGCATTGGCAATAAGTCGGAGTTCCTTTCCATTTGCAAAGCGATGGTGGAAACCAAGACGTACCTTGATTTCATCACCGTTGATGGTGGCGAAGGCGGAACAGGTGCCGCTCCACAAGAATATTCCGACCATGTGGGTATGCCATTGCGCGATGCCATTGCCTTTGTATACGATGCGTTGAACGGTTTCGGAATCAAAGATCAAGTCAAAATAATTGCTAGCGGAAAAGTAATTTCGGGCTTTGATATTGTTCGAACACTCGCTCTAGGAGCCGATTTGTGCAATTCGGCCCGCGGAATGATGTTTGCCTTGGGCTGCATTCAAGCGTTAGAGTGCCACAATAACACTTGCCCAACGGGTGTAGCCACTCAAAATCCCGATTTGATGAAAGGCTTAGTTCCCGAGGAAAAAAGCGTTCGTGTGGCTCGATTCCAACACGAAACTGTCAAAAGTGCTATGGATTTGATGGCTTCGGCTGGTTTGGCGCATCCCGATGATGTCACTCGCGATGTGATAACCACGCGCATCGACCGAAATAAAGTAGAAACGTATGCGGAAATTTTTCCCGAAGTAGAGACCGGATGTTTGTTAAATGAAACTACAGTTCCCAAAGAATTTTTGTACTTTTGGAAGAAAGCTAGTGTGGAGAAATTTTAGGAGCTATTTCCCGCTTTCCGCTGTATCTTTTTATTGCTTTGTTACCCTGACCAAAGTAGAAGTTTTTTGAGAAAGCAATAAAAAGGATGCCGCTTCAATCGGGGCTAGAATTTTGAATTACTAAGAAAACAGAAATAAACATAGCGACTTAGTGTCCCTGCCTGCCGGTAGGCAGGTTTGTGGCAAAACTCGCGACTTACAATAAAAACATGAACCAACCTTTTACCAAACTCGAAAAAATTCGTTTCAAACATATCGATTATGCCGGTATTGTATTCTACCCGCGTTTCTTGGAAATGCTCAATGATTTAGTAGAAGATTGGTTTGAAGAAGCCATAGAGCGCCCATTTTCTAAAATGCACGAAACCAACGGCATTCCTACGGTAGATTTGAAAGTGCAATTCAAAAATGCCGCACGAATAGGAGAAATTTTAACCAAAAAATTGTGGGTAAACGAACTAAAAACGTCTTCCATCGTTTGTGGTTTTCAGTTTGTTAACCAAAACGAACAAACCGTTTTAGAAGGTGAAGTCACTTTAGTGAATGTAAAAATTCAAGACGACCGTCAAAGCATCAAAGCAGAACCATTCTCAGAGGAAATGAAATTAAAAATAGAACAATATAAAATATAGAAATACAGATTAAAGAAATGTAAGAAATCTCTACAGTTAAAATTGTAATAATTTTTCGATTTCTCAAATCTGTGTTCCAAAAAAACAAAAATGATGGAGTTCAAAAAATTCAAAGCGGCTACCGTACAAACGTCACCCGTTTTTCTCAACGTAGAAAAAACAATCGAAAAGGCCATTTCATTCATCAAAGAAGCGAGTGAAAATGGTGCCCAACTCATAGCCTTCCCTGAAGTATTTGTGGCAGGTTATCCGTATTGGAATTGGGTGCTTACGCCCGTTCAAGGCAGCAAATGGTATGAAGCATTATACAAAAATTCGGTTGCCGTTACCGATGCATCCATGCAACCCTTGTACCAAGCAGCCAAAGACTACAACATGCATATTGTTATCGGTATTAACGAGCGTGGTACCAGTTATGGTGAAATTTACAACACCAATTTAGTCATCGATAATCACGGAAATGTAATCGGTAAACACCGCAAATTAGTGCCAACTTGGGCTGAAAAACTCACGTGGACTTCAGGAGATGGTTCCTCTTTAAAAGTGTACGATACTGAAATTGGTCCCATTGGTACCTTGGCTTGTGGCGAAAACACCAATACTTTAGCGCGTTTTACCTTATTGACACAAGGCGAGTTAATTCACATTGCCAACTATATTTCGCTGCCTACTGCTCCACCCGATTACAACATGGCCGAGGCCATTAAAATTCGTGCTGCTGCGCATTCGTTTGAAGGGAAACTGTTTACTATTGTATCGTGTTCGACTATTTCCAAAGAAATTGTAGACATTCTAAAACCCGAAGCACCCCAAATTGAAGAGCTAGCCCAACGCAAAGACGCTGCTTTTTCTGGATTTATTGGTCCGAATGGTGCTCTGATTGGGCAACCTTTAATTGATGATGAAGGCATGATTTATGCCGATATCGATTTGGAAAAGTGCATCCAACCGAAACAAATGCACGATATTTTGGGACATTACAACCGATTCGATATTTTTGATTTACGAGTCAATACAGCTCCCACTCGTAAAATTACTTTTATTGATAACCATGAGGACTTTAATAAAAAATAATTCCTTACCTTAACCCTTTCAGAGTTCAAAACTCTGAAAGGGTTCTTAATAAAAATTTTAATAGAAAGCCAAAATGAAATCTTACAAGCCAATACCTTTAGAAAAAGGCAAGTACTATCATATTTATAATCGAGGTAACAATGGTATCGACATATTTTATGATTCCGAAAGTTATTACCACTTTCTTCGTCTTTATGACAAGTATATTTCTCCCATTGCCGAAACCTTTGCCTGGTGTTTACTAAAAAATCATTTTCATTTATTGGTTTATATAAAATTAGATGTTGAAATTGATACATCTAAATTAGAATACTCTACGGTAGAAAGTCCCAAAATAATTGATGCTTCGAGGCAATTCAGTCATTTATTCAATGCTTACACCCAATCCATTAATAAGAAATTTAATAGAACAGGAAGTTTATTTGAAAAACCTTTTGAAAGAAAATGGGTTAATTCTGAAAAATATTTTCAAAATTTAATTTTTTATATACATAATAATCCAGTATTTCATAGATTTACGGATAGAATTAGTAATTACCCTTGGAGTTCATTTGATACTATCATTTCTGAGAAACCAACAAAGTTACAACGTGATAAAGTAATTCATATTTATAAAACAAAACAGTTTTTTTTGGATTATCATTCACAAAAACAGAATTGTAATGAAATTAGGGATCTAATTATAGAATAAAAAAGAACCCTTTCAGCGTTCAAAATTCTGAAAGGGTTTCAATAGTAAAAAGAAAAACGATGAAAGAAAACTATTCAGACGACGTTTACGGCAGAGCTCGCGTAGAAGATTCCGAACAGCTCAAAGCCTATTACAAAGAATTAGAAACACTAGGCGCCGGGGCTTTGTGGACAGTTGCCAACGATATCGAGCCATGGGAAC
>CAZAJH010000207.1:0-3684 GCA_964485385.1 uncultured Flavobacterium sp. | reverse complement strand
AACCATCGCAAGCGAAGTTTCACTAACTGGAGTTGGATTACATACAGGAAAAGAAGTAAAAATGACCTTCAAACCAGCACCAGTAAACAACGGATACACGTTTGTAAGGGTCGATCTGGAAGGCGCTCCAGTAATTGAAGCAGATGCAAACTACGTAGTCAACACGCAACGTGGAACTAACCTTGAAAAATTAGGGGTAAAAATCCAAACTTCTGAGCATGTTTTAGCCGCTTTTGTGGGGTGCGATGTTGATAATGTGATTATTGAATTGAACGAATCGGAACCCCCAATCATGGATGGTTCATCTAAATATTTTGTAGAAGCAATAGAAAAAGCGGGTATTGTTGAACAAGATGCTGAACGCAAATATTACGTCGTAAAAGAAGTTATTTCGTTTACGGATGAGGCAACAGGCAGTGAAATCATTGTGATGCCATCGGATGATTATCAAGTAACGGCTATGGTAGATTTTGGTACCAAAGTTTTAGGTACGCAAAATGCAACAATGAAGAACATTTCTGAATTTAAAACCGAAATAGCCAATTCTCGTACCTTTAGTTTTTTGCATGAACTGGAAACCTTACTAGACAATGGTTTAATTAAAGGAGGCGATTTGAACAATGCTATTGTTTATGTTGATAAAGAAATTTCCCCTAAAACAATAGAAAACCTCAAAGTGGCTTTTGGTAAAGATTCGATTTCAGTAAAACCCAATGGTATTCTTGATAACCTTACTTTGCATTATCCTAATGAAGCAGCGCGTCACAAATTGTTAGATGTGATTGGCGATTTGGCGCTGATTGGAACACGTATCAAGGGAAAAGTAATTGCAAATAAGCCGGGACATTTTGTAAATACACAGTTTGCAAAAAAAATGTCAAAAATCATCAAAATTGACCAGCGAAATCAGATACCAGTTTTCGATTTGCACAAAGAGCCATTAATGGACATCACCAAAATAATGGCAATGTTGCCGCACCGTCCTCCGTTTTTGCTGGTTGATAAAATACTAGAAATGACCGATAACTATGTGGTGGGTTTGAAAAATGTAACCATGAATGAAGATTTCTTTGTGGGGCATTTTCCAGGAGCACCCGTAATGCCTGGAGTATTGATTATAGAAGCTATGGCACAAACTGGCGGTATTCTCATTTTGAGTTCTGTACCTGATCCGGAGAATTACCTGACATACTTTATGAAAATCGATAACGTAAAGTTCAAACACAAAGTGTTACCTGGCGATACTTTGGTTTTCAAATGTGATTTGATTTCGCCAATTCGTCGTGGAATCTGCCACATGCAAGCCAATGCTTATGCCAATGGCAAATTGGTGGCCGAAGCCGAATTAATGGCACAAATAGCCAAAAAACAATAAAATAAGTTCATAGTTTATAGTTTGTGGTTGTTTTAACTATGAACGATAAACAATAAACCATAAACTAACAGAAGAATGAATCAACCTTTAGCTTACGTTCATCCGGGTGCAAAAATCGCCAAAAATGTGGTAATTGAACCGTTTACCACGATCCACAACAATGTGGTTATTGGTGATGGAACTTGGATTGGATCTAATGTAACCATCATGGAAGGTGCTCGAATTGGTAAAAATTGTAATATTTTTCCTGGTGCCGTAATTGCAGCCGTGCCTCAAGATTTAAAGTTTGGTGGTGAAGAATCACTTGCGGTAATTGGCGATAATGTTACTATAAGAGAGTGTGTTACCATTAATCGCGGAACCATTGCCTCGGGGCAAACAAAAATTGGTAACAACTGCCTCATTATGGCAACAGCCCACATTGCCCACGATTGCCATATCGGCGACAACGCCATTATTGTAAACGGTGTTGCCTTGGCCGGACATGTTATTGTAGGTAATTATGCCATTATTGGCGGATTGGCCGCTGTTCATCAATTTATTCATATTGGCGATCATGCCATGATTTCGGGTGGTTCGTTGGTTCGAAAAGATGTTCCTCCATACACCAAAGCGGCTAAAGAACCACTTTCTTATGTCGGAATTAACTCAGTAGGTTTAAGAAGAAGAGGTTTTTCTACCGAAAAAATCAGAGAAATTCAGGATATTTACCGAATCTTATACCAAAAAAATTACAATACCTCTCAGGCTGTGGCGATTATCGAAGCTGAAATGGAAGCTACTCCCGAACGCGATGAAATTTTGCTTTTCATCAGAAATTCATCCCGTGGAATCATGAAAGGATATACTGGAACAGTTTAAAATTAAATTAATTCAATAAAATAGATTAGAATGGCAAGTACAGCAGATATCAGAAACGGATTATGCATCAAACACAATCACGACATCTACAAAATTATCGAATTCTTACATGTTAAACCCGGAAAAGGGCCAGCTTTTGTGAGAACGAAACTCAAATCGTTAACCAATGGAAAAGTGTTAGACAATACTTTTTCAGCGGGTCATAAAATCGATGTGGTGCGGGTGGAAACACATACCTATCAATATTTATATGCAGAAGGAAATGATTTTCATTTTATGAATACAGAGTCGTACGAACAAATTACGTTGAATAAAGACGTTTTGGATAATCCTGATTTGTTAAAAGAAGGGACCAATGTAATGGTACAAATCAATACAGAGACGGATTTGCCACTTTCTGTTGATATGCCAGCTTCGATTGTGCTTGAAGTGACTTATGCCGAGCCAGGTGTAAAAGGGAATACAGCGACCAACGCAACCAAACCAGCCAAAGTAGAAACCGGAGCTTCCGTTAACGTTCCTTTGTTTATTAATGAAGGTGATAAAATTAAAATTGATACCGCAACGGGCAAATATATTGAAAGAGTATAATGAATTTGTTTCAAGTTTAAAGTTTCACGTTGGATTAACTTAAAACCTGAAACCTGAAACCTGAAACTTGAAACCTGAAACCTGAAACAAAAAATTAATGAAGTTTCCAAAACCATATTCATTGCAAGAAATTGCCAAAATCATCGATTGCCCTTACGTTGGCAGCGGTGATTTTCCTGTTTTGGGTATGAATGAAATTCATGTGGTTGAACCCGGAGATATTGTTTTTGTTGATCATCCCAAATACTATGACAAAGCACTACAGTCAGCGGCTACTATTGTTTTAATTAACAAAGAAGTAGAATGTCCTGAAGGTAAAGCTTTGCTGATTTCCGATGACCCTTTCCGCGATTTTAATAAATTGACTAAGCATTTTCGTCCTTTTCAAGTGGCCTCATCGGCTATTTCAGAATCGGCTATCATCGGCGAGGGAACAGTGATTCAACCCAACTGTTTTGTTGGGAACAATGTGGTAATTGGTAAAAATTGTTTGATTCACTCCAATGTCTCTATTTACGATAACACAAGTATTGGCGACAATGTAATCATCCATGCGGGAACGATTTTGGGTGCTGATGCTTTTTATTACAAAAAAAGACCTGAGGGATTTGATCAGTTGATTTCAGGTGGACGCGTTGTAATTGAGGATAATGTGGGTATTGGTGCTCTTTGTACCATCGATAAAGGGGTTACAGGCGATACTACCATTGGAGAAGGAACCAAATTGGATAATCAAGTTCATGTGGGGCACGATACGGTAATCGGTAAAAAATGCCTCATCGCTTCCCAAACTGGAATTGCGGGTTGTGTAGTAATTGAAGATGAAGTAACACTTTGGGGACAAGTTGGAACTACAA
>CAZAJH010000206.1:0-3713 GCA_964485385.1 uncultured Flavobacterium sp. | reverse complement strand
TTATACGAGCAATGCCAATACGGGAGATACCTTTTGGTTGCAAAAATACTATCCTGCTTCCAATTCTTGGGGGCACCCAGGCACGGGCTTTTTGTATGTTGATGGAACGGTTCCCACATCTCAAAATTCATTTTCTTTAACAGCTAATACAACTACTTTTAATTTAGTTTTTACAGGACAATTTAGAGTAATCAAAAGGCATTTGTATTACGAAAACGGACTTAGTTTGTCTCAAAATTGTATCCAGGTTTTGTATGAGTTTACATACGACGGACAACCTGAAATTATTGATGTGTACAGTATTTCTTGTAATACAACTTTTGAAGTAGTAGTGCAAGCGGTTGGTTTGGGCCCCTTGATTTACCGCATAACAACCAAAGATGGCGCTCCTTTTTTGGTGGAAAATGGCAATTCCAATTTGTTTAGCGGACTCACAGCAGGCTTGTATAATTTTCAAGTAGAGGATATTTGCGGAAATATTTTGAATAGCTTATTTGAAGTTAATATTCCCAATCCACTAGCCATTACTGCATCGACTTTTTGTCCTGGACAAAGTGCTTCGCTATCGGTGCCTAATTTCAGTTTCTTGAATTATCAATGGTGGGAAGCGTCCAATCCAACGGTCATCTTGAGCACAACTTCTTCGCTCTTATTCAACTCGTTTAATCCTAGTACAGATGCAGGAACGTATTTGGTGCAAACATCTTACAATGGTAATCCTAATTCTTGTTTGAACTCGGTTCTACAATTAACGGTATCTGGTGATGGTTTTAATCCTCAAGCGGGCAATGATGTAAGTGTTTCGTATTGTGGAAGTCAAGGTGCTATCGACCTTTTTTCACTTTTACAAGGTGCTTTTACAACATCGGGAAACTGGCAAGAAACGAGTTCGAGTGGGGCTTTACAAGGGTCAATTTGGGATTCAACCGCTGTTTTACCCGGTGTTTATTCTTTTGTTTACACTGTAACAGGCAATTGTAATTTGTCTGACGATGCACAGCTACTAATCGAAATCAAAGCTATTCCAGATACACCCACTGCCACAGTAGATCCAGTTTTGTGTGATGGGCAAGAGTTGCATTTGTTCGCTTCTACGATTCCCAATGCCAGTTACAGTTGGTCTGGTCCGAATAATTTTTCTTCCTCATTGCAAAATCCTGTCCTAAGCGGAATTACCTCGGCCATTGATGGTGTTTATACGGTAAAAGCTATAGTAGCAGGTTGCGAATCAGGGACAGCTAGCGTGGTAGTGGCTGTGCGTCCATTGCCAGAATTTGAGATTGAAAAGGGATGTGATGGTGTTCGGTATTTATTGAAAGTCATCGTAACCAATAACTCTTTTGATCCTGCAACAGCCACTTTTACATGGTCTGGGCCTAATGGTTATACCAACACCGGAAATCCGATTGAAATAACACGTGAAGATACAGGCGATTATACGGTTCAAGTAACCGATGAAAATGGCTGTTCGTTAACGAAAACCATAACCGTTTCGGGAACATTTTGTGAAGTGCCTAATACCATTACGCCCAATAATGACGGTTTTAACGATACATTTGATTTGTCAGGATTAGGAGTAACCCGTTTGGAAATTTACAACCGCTGGGGTCGCATGGTATTTGACCAAGACAACTACATCAACACTTGGTACGGGCAAAACAATAACAACGAACTCCTTCCTGGGTCAACTTATTTTTACCTCATTTCCCTAGATTCCGGGGAGAAAAAACAGGGTTGGGTTTTTGTATTGCGGTAACTTATTCTTCTTTATTCTGTGCTTTTCTGATTTTTTTGAACAAATTGGATGAATAGACAAAGTCAACAATGGCTTCATTGTCGGTTTTGAAAATGTCTTTTTTGGTGCCTTCCCAAGCCAAAATACCATTTTTTAAGAAAATGATTTTTTCTCCAATTTCCATCACTGAGTTCATGTCGTGGGTATTGATAACCGTAGTGATGTTGTATTCTTCGGTAATTTCATGAATCAGATTATCAATTACTATAGCCGTTTTTGGATCCAAGCCCGAATTGGGTTCGTCGCAAAACAAGTATTTCGGATTGTTAACAATAGCTCTTGCAATGGCTACCCGTTTTTGCATTCCACCCGAAATTTCAGAGGGCTTCTTGTGGTGTGCATCAATTAAGTTTACACGATTGATCACAAAATCTACCCGTTCTTTAATTTCGGCTGGTGTTTTGTTGGTAAACATCTTCAACGGAAAGCCTACGTTTTCTGCTACAGTCATGCTGTCAAATAGGGCACTTCCCTGAAAAACCATTCCGATTTCGGTTCGCAAAGCTCTTTTTTCGTCGGCACTCAATTCCGAATAAATTCTTCCATCGAAAGAAATTGTGCCTACTTCGGGCGTAAATATTCCGAGCAACGATTTGAGTAAAACGGTTTTACCTGAACCACTTTGACCTATGATTAAGTTGGTTTTTCCTGTTTCAAAAACAGTTGAAATACCTTTTAACACTTTAGAATCACCAAACGACTTTTCTACATTTTTTACTTCTATCATTTTGCCAAAAGTAATTGGGTTAATATATAATTCGATAAAATGATGACTACCGAAGTCCATACAAACGCTACTGTGCTCGCTTTACCCACCTCGAGTGCGCCGCCTTTCATGTAATAACCATGAAATGAGGGAATGGTGGCTAAAATCATCGCAAAAACAACGGTTTTGATAAATGCATACGTAATATGAAACGGTATAAATTCGGTTTGGATTCCCATGATGAATTCAGCACTTGAAGTAAAACCGCCATAAACACCAGCCATCCATCCGCCCAACACACCCAAAAACATACTAATTCCAATCACAAAAGGGTAGAGAAGAAGGGCAATAATTTTGGGAAAAACCAAATAATTCAACGAATTCACCCCCATTACTTCTAAGGCATCAATTTGCTCAGTAACACGCATGGTTCCGATGCTGGAAGTGATAAACGAGCCCATTTTTCCAGCCATGATAATGGAAATAAAAGTTGGTGCAAACTCCAAAATCACCGATTGACGGGTGGCAAATCCAATCAGGTATTTTGGAATTAAAGGATTGGTCAAATTGAGCGCAGTTTGTATTGAAACAACTCCACCAACAAAGAACGAGATAAACGCCACAATTCCCAATGAATCAATCACTAAATCGTCAATTTCCTTCAAAATTAAACCACGCATTACGCTCCATTTAGTGGGTTTGTTAAACACTTCTTTCAACATCAAGAAGTATTTTCCGATTTGCGATAAATAGCGAATTAGCATCATTTTTTAGTGTTCAATGTTCTGTTTATAGTAAGCAGTAAAAATACTATAATTATATGTTATTGCTATCTTAAAAATTTAAAATAACTTTTCTTTCATTTTTTTTAAACGGTAGTTCCGAATGAATTTTGCTTGTTCATCAGTGACCAATAAAGGTTTCTTGGCCAATTTGGCTTTCCAAAAACCACCAATGTAATCGATGAAAAGAAGCGGTTTTTTCTTCATCAAAGCTAATTTGGCCGATGCAATCGCAGTGATGAAAAATCCGTAACCCAAAGTATAAAAAGCTTCACCTTGTTTGTACCGTGCCGCTTTGTTGTAATTGGCTCCGGTGGGTTTTAGGTGTTTGACTCGTAGAGAAGCAACAGTAACTACTTTCCAGTGGTAAAATTTAGCCAAAAGTTCGTCCACTGTATCCCAACCCATAGCGGTTTGTAATCCGCCTATT
>CAZAJH010000205.1:0-3740 GCA_964485385.1 uncultured Flavobacterium sp. | reverse complement strand
GATAATGGTGCCGGGTTCTTCGGGAGCCGGTGCTGTTTCAAAATCGGCTAAAGAAACCTTTCAAAAATTTATTACGGACTATTTTGAGAAACGCGAACAGTTGGTTTGCGCCTTTGTATTGATTGATGTTCGGTTAGAAGCCCAAAAAATCGATTTGGAATTCATTACCTATTTGGGTGAAAGAGAAATTCCGTTTTGCATCGTTTTTACCAAAGCGGATAAAATTGGAAAAACCAAAGTAGATTCGCATATTGCCGCTTACAAAAAACAAATTCTAGCCCACAATTGGGAAGAAATGCCTCCTTATTTTGTTACCTCATCATTAGACTCTACTGGAAAAGAACCCTTGTTGAGCTACATTGATTCTATCAACGAGAATATTTTTAAAAATCCCTCTTTTTAAGCTTTTAAATCTAGTTTTTCGGCAAAATAATCGCAAAAATCACGCATCGTATGGGCCATTTTTTCGTCGTCGGTGGCGCGTTGATACGTATCGGCCATTGCCACTAAGGTTTGGTGAAAAAACTGTTTCATCTCGTCTACAGGCATGTCTTTGGTCCACAAATCAATACGCAACGTTTCTTTGGCTTTGTTGTCCCAAATAGAAAGTAAAATGGCTTTGGTTTCCGCTTGGTTTATGCCGCCATCTTGTGCTGTCCAAGTTAAGTTTTCAGGCACGCGATTTTCGTCGAGTTGAACATTAAATTTGATTTCGGATTGGAAATTTTTACTCATTGCGTTTGGGTTTGTATTTGGATTGTTCGAAGATGTATTTGGCGTCCATTTTGAGCATTTGTTGCAGACTCACTTTATCGTTGTTTTCCATAAAAGAGCGAACGATTTGCCAGCCTACCCACTGCCCAATTCGACCAGGAGATTCGTTATCAACTTCGAGGTAGAATTTGGAGAAGGGTGCCAAATTGATGAATTGATTCGGTAATTTTGAATTGGTGGAATACAACAACTCTTTGGAAACGAAATATTCCCAGATAAAGCCCTCGTTGTCTTTGCTCCACTGAATTTGTTCGGGTGTGTACCCTATTTTTTCCGCATCGGTGTAGGTATCATTGAGTAGCGCATCTTTGAGGTACAGTTCTTTTCCGTAGTAAATCATTTGCGACAACAGCATTTGATCGCGCGGTGCTGGGATAATTCCAAAAGCAAAGCTGGAAGCAATTTCGGGCAGCATTTGTCGGTCTTCAAAATTTTGGCGGATGTATTCGGGAAATTCGGAGTAAAAACGATGGTCTTTGCCTAAAAACAACTCGAGAGCAATAATCAATTTGTCGTTGGAGTAAATGGCTTTGTTGTTGTAGTCCATTTCGCCAATAGCGGTGTAAATTTCGGGGGTTTTTACCTTAGGGAAATAGTATTTGATGTGTTTGAATAGTTCTTCGATCTCGTTTTGCTTGTTGTTGAAATTTTTGTAGCGTTTTTCGACTTCTGCATACAATTCGCGCCATTGCGGATGTTGCAGTTTTTCGAGCCAAACCGCATCAGGTGTGCCTTCTGGAAAAAAATCAGGATATTCGGCTTTTATGCGATCCAATTCGGTTGGTTTGGCGTCAAAAAAAGCTTGTTCGAAGCGATGCAGTTTCATTTCGAGTGGCATTTCTTCGACGGCTTTTTCGACTTTACTTTTTTGATCACAAGAAGTAATAACAAAGACCAAAAGAAATACGAGAACTATTTTTTTCATTGCCATGCGGATGTTTTAGCCCAGATAGTAGCGGAAATCCTTTTGGGATTTTGAGTTTGTTTTTTCTTGGCGAAAAAGAGCGACCGCAGGAAGCTCCTTTTTGGCCTTAGAAAAACAGCTCAAAATAACAAAAGATTGTAGCGAATAGCTGGAATTAGCTTCTAATAAAAACGCTATACCGTTTAAATTATTATTTTTGCAAATATACAGTACGCAACTCAAATTATTTTAGTAAAAATGGCAAAAAAAAGTACGATTCAGGTTGAGAAAGTAAACGAACACATTGTAAATTGGTTGAGAGAGTATGCAACCCGTGCGAAAGTAAACGGTTTTGTAGTAGGCATTTCGGGTGGCGTAGATTCGGCGGTTACTTCGACCTTGTGTGCGCAAACCGGAATGACAACACTTTGTGTAGAGATGCCGATACACCAGCATCCGAGTCAGGTAAACCGTGGTAAGGAACACATTGACCAATTGCAAAAGCGTTTTTCGAACGTGCAGCGAGTAGAAGCCAACTTGACCCCCGTTTTTGAGGCATTTGTAGCGCAAGTGCCAAACACCGAAAACGAACATAAATTGTATTTGTCGTTGGCCAACACCCGCGCGCGATTGCGAATGACTACATTGTATTATTTTGCTGGCATTTATGGTCTTTTGGTGGCAGGAACAGGAAATAAAGTAGAAGATTTTGGCGTAGGCTTTTTTACTAAATACGGTGATGGCGGCGTTGATTTGAGTCCGATTGCTGATTTGATGAAGAGCGATGTATATGCATTGGGAAAATACCTCAACATTCCCGAATCGATTCAGGTTGCGGCGCCAACAGACGGCTTATTTGGTGATTCGCGAACCGATGAAGACCAATTGGGTGCGAGTTACGACGAATTGGAATGGGCGATGTTGGAAGACGAAAAAGGACGATTGGCTGAGGAATTCTCAGGAAGAGAAAGAGTAGTTTTTGAAATCTATAAAAAATTGAACCAAATCAACCAACATAAAATGGAATCCATACCCGTTTGCTTGATTCCGATGAATTTTAGATAATTTTTTAACATTTTTTCTGATTGTTTTGTTTTTTTTTATAATTTTACCATCTACTGACTATTATGACAAAATAACTAAATTATGATAAATGTATGTTTGGCCGATAACTTCCCCGTAGTTCATTTTGGCGTTAAATCCTACTTTAAAGAACACCCTGAGATTAGCGTGGTATCGAACGTTGGAAGTTTTTTTATGGTGCCCGACGCTTTACGAAACAAAGAAATCAATGTACTCGTCATTGATTTAGAATTGGATGGTTTAAAAAGTATTTACGAGTTAAAAGCCATCATTAAAAACTTTCCAAAAACCAAAGTTTTAGTGTTTACCAATTTGAATGAGCAAATTTACGCACCCAATGCTATTAAAGCGGGTGTGGCTGGATTTGTGCACAAATCGGCTAAATTGGAAACCCTTGGAACAACCATCATTAGAGTTCATCAAGGTTTGGTGATGTTGAGTGAAAGTTTGAAAAAGAACTTGGCTTTGATTGCCAAACAGAACAAATCGGAGCGTTTGTATCGTAAGCTATCCAACCGAGAAATTGAGGTGTTGCGCTTTTTGTGTGATGGGAAAAAGAATAACGAAATTTCTAAAACTTTAGGTTTGAATGAAAAAACCATCAGTACTTACAAACTTCGCTTGTTGCAAAAACTAAATGTTACCAATTTGGTGGATTTAGTAAACAAGGCCAAAACGCTGGATATCGTTTAAAAAAATCCGTTTAACTACAACAAACAACAAATAATAAAAAATTGCTAATCCCGATTCGAAAGATTCGGGATTTTTTTTAGGTATGACGTGAAATTACTCGGCCCAGTTTTTTAGAGAAAATATTGGTCAATCCCAAATAATCTACCACCATCGATAAGGTTTCGGCGTTGTCTGTTTCGGGTTCTGTGGCAATTGAGCCTTTGAGTTCCTCAATAATCTTGTTGACCAAAAACCAACGCAGTGTAAGAATGGTTTCTGAGACGTATTGGCTAATGGTTTGTTCTTT
>CAZAJH010000204.1:0-3782 GCA_964485385.1 uncultured Flavobacterium sp. | reverse complement strand
AGTTTCATATTCTACAATGTCGGTCATGATTGTTACATTATTTTTTTCTTCAAAAAAATGAAGATGCTTGAATGATTTAAATTGACCTTGAATCATTTCATCAGCAAAATAATTGGGTTTTTCCATTTGAGTTATTTTGCTGGTATGAGTTAAATAAAATCCAAAGTGTTTTCCTCTAAAAGTAACGGTTTCACCCAATTCAATCAAACCAGAAGTTCTTCCTGCAATTGCCTTTTCATTGGTTTGATAGGCTGAATTCTGATGCAAATCGATGTTTCGTGCAGTATCAAAAACGTCTTGAATTGGTGCTTTTATTGGGGTTATGAGATGAATTGAAGTCATGATTTTATAAAGTTAGTTGGTCAAATGCGTTTTCCAATACGTCGTATTTGAATTCAAAACCGTTTTCGACTAATCGTTTCGGAATCACGTTTCGGCTTTTCAAAACCAATTCAGTTTCAGTTCCAATGATTTTGGCTCCCAATTCCAGCATGGTTTTTGAAATCGGAAATCCAAAAGGCACTTTTAATTTTTTACAAAGTGTGTTCATGAATACCTTGTTTGGAGTTGGAGTAGGAGATACAATATTGACCACTCCTGTCATTTGTTTTTGTATGATGAACTCCAAAGCCCGTGCAAAATCGGTTTCGTGAATCCAACTGATCAATTGATTTCCCTTGCCCTGTCTTCCGCCAAAACCCAATTGAACTAAGTTTTTTATCGGTACAAATGCGCCGCCTTTTTTGCCTAATACAATTGAGGTTCGCAAGGCTGTTTTCATCGTATTGGGGGTTTCAGTTTCAAAAAACGCTTTTTCCCACGCTTTGGCTACATTCATTGAAAAGTCGTCGCCAATTTCACCTAATGTTTCGTCCATTTGTTTATCCAGAGAAAATCGATAGATGGTTGAGGTAGATGAATTTAACCACTGTTTTGGTGGTTGTTGACACTGTAAAACAGCCTGAGTTAAAATATTGGTGCTGTTGATGCGCGAATTTAAAATTTCGGCTTTATTGGCATCGTTGTAGCGGCAATCTACTGATTTTCCAGCAAGGTTAATCAATACATCGGCCTTTTCTATTTCGCGTTCCCAACCAGAAAAAGTTTTAGCATTCCAATTCACGTATTTTATTTTTCCAACCACCCTTGATTTTCCACGCGTCAGAATTACTATTTCGTCGTATTTCTCTTGGAAATAATCCACCAAAACACTTCCTAAAAATCCGGTTCCAGCAGCTATAACTATTTTTTTCATGATTAAAAATTTAGAATGATAAGCAAGACAAGTACTCGATAAGCAATCCAAGTGGCCGATAAATAATGAGGCAATTGTAAAATTTTGATTCTTCGGTAATGCTCCAAAACCATAAGTAAAACCGTCATCCCAAACCAGCTTAGAATTGCCAATTGTGGTAAAGCGATGAACTCATTGACTATAATCATCGGAAGCAAGATCAAAGCACCCATAAGTGAAACGGTGAGTAAATTTCCGATGTAATTGAGGTTGGTTTTATAATCATTTCGTGTTAAAAATAGTAGTTGAAAAGCAATTTGTCCCGTTGCTAAGAGAATTTCTCTCGTCATGCTTGCCTTTGGTAAAAGTGTTAAGATAGAAGCGCATTGGTACAATGTCAACACTGTGACTACTGTTGCAAACACAAGGTATAAATAACGATAGGTGAAATTAAAATCGGGAATACATTGCAAGTGAGTATTTTCTTTTTTCCGACTGGGGATGATCACTTTTCGATTGTATGAAATGAATTTGTAGATTTTTTTCAATAGATAATAAATCGGTTGGGTTGTTCCCACTTTTTTCATCCATGGAAATGAATGCCCGATAATGGTAAGTAGGCTATCAATGCCATAAATGACCGTTTTGTCTTGATGATTCACCAGAGCAATTTCGTTGCTGGCTCTGTTGATATCGATGTACTTTTGTTCGTCTTTTGTGATTTTTTCGAATGGTTTTCTACCATTTTCATCCATCATTCTGGCTTTGATGAAACCTGCAGTGTATAAGTTGCACATCGGACATTCTTTGTCGTACAATAGTGTTTGGTTTTTTAAGGTTTTCATAATTCTGATTTTAATGAGTAAACCAAATAGGATAAATAGATGCAAAGTGCTGGTGGCAAAATCACAAACCATTCTATTGGAATTGGTGTTATAAGTAAAACAAAGAAAAGAGCAACAAAAAAGAAGTAAATTTTTATGGCTTTACTTTTATGAAATTCATTCCAATAATAAAAACCAACAAGTATTTGTATAAAGCCTGTAGCCATTGTTGAAAGTGCAGCATAAATTAATAAGCCTTGATTAAAAATAGCAAGCAATAAAAATGTGATTGGAATTCCGATTGCAATGGTATTTAAAACTTTTAATGCTTTCATAATTATCATATATTTTAAACTTTCAGAAAAAAATGAAAGTTTTGGTTAAATTTTTTTATTTTCGCATAAATTTCATCAGTAACTGAGCCATCCAATTGTCTTTGTATTCGGTAATTTTATCCAACACATTGTCGGCTTGCAGCACAAAATCATACAATTTGTTGGTTTGATCCACAAAGTGGCGTTCCTCGGCGGTGTTATCAGCTGTAATCGAAGATACTTCTTTCAACACTTTCAACGCCGGTTTAATTTCGCGTTTGCTACGTTCTCTCGAAATTTTTACGGCTAATTCGTCTAAGTCTTTTTCGGCTGTAAAAAACTCGCGTCGTTCGCCTGCTTTGTACTCTTTGTATACAATACCCCAATCCATCAACGCGCGCAAGTTCATCGAAGCATTGCCTCTCGAAATCTGCAATTCTTCCATAATGTCCTCCATCGAAACAGCCTCGTGCGAAACCATCAACAAAGCGTGAATCTGCGCCATGGTTTTGTTAATTCCCCACTGACTGCCGAGCGCGCCCCACGTTTGTACGAATTTATTTTTAGCCTCTTTGTAGTCCATTTTGTCTCGCTTTTCGCTTTTAATGAAACAAAGGTAATTAAAAGTTTTTAAACTTTCAAAAAAAAATGAAAGTTTTTTCTCCTAACAGGTTTCCAAAACCTGTTAGGTTTAAAATAAGTTAGAAAAGTCAAGTATAATTGGTTTTGAAGGATGTTTTTTGGGCGTTCCCAGTTGCAGAAAATAAGTAATAATTTCAAAAGAGTAGTGGCAACTGGTCAGGCTTTCCGCTCTATCTTTTGTTCCATTGCATTGCACAAAAGGATGCCGCTGCAAACAAAGTTCACTGAACTCCGCTGAAAAATTTTAACGATGTGAAGTAATCCTTAACGCGAACTCAAAATCAATATTCAACTTTTTTTGAACAAGGAATTATGTAATAAAAAAACCGAAGCCAAAACTCCGGTTTTCTATCTAAAATTTGAATAATCTAACAATCTTACAGTCTCAAAATCTAATAATCTAAGAAGTCTGTGTTGTTTAAAAGTTCTTTTCCCAAATACCTAACAGGTTTTGGAAACCTGTTAGGATAGCAATCCCGCTCTTTTCAACAACGCATCAGCTGTTGGCTCGTGACCTCTAAAACGTTTGTACAATTCCATGGGCAATTCCGTTCCGCCTTTGGAAAGCACGTTGTCTTTGAATTTAGTTGCCACTTCTTTATTAAAAATACCTTGCTCTTCAAAATACGCAAAGGCATCGGCATCCAACACTTCGGCCCATTTGTAGCTGTAATAACCCGAAGAATAACCGCCTTGAAAAATATGTGAAAACGATACGCTCATGCAATTCTCTTCCACATCAGGATACAACGTGGCAATTTCCATGGC
>CAZAJH010000203.1:0-3793 GCA_964485385.1 uncultured Flavobacterium sp. | reverse complement strand
CTATGTGAAAATAAACCTTATCAACGTGTTCGAAAGCATAATCAAGCATTATTTTTTTTAGGGCTTTGTTGTATTCTTTTCCCCAAAACTTTCGACCGATAAAAGTATAGCCAATTAAAACGGATTTGTCGTTTTGATCGAAATCGTAAAAACGAGAACTGCCAACTACTTCGTTGGTTTGAGCATCGCGGACCAAAAAAGCGCCTTTGGATAGGATTGCGCCTTCAAAAAAGTTTTGAAAAACGGCGCGTTGGTACCGTAACTTGTTGGGGTGTTGTTCCCAAACCAACGGATCGGAAGCTACTTTGTACAAGGCTTCGAAATCGTTTGGTTGCAACGGAACTAGTTGAATTATTTCGTTTTGAAGGTGTTGTGGTTGTAAGTTGAATGTCATGATTGCGGTCAATTCTAGCCCAGACTGAAGTGGAAAGCTTTTGAAGAAAACTAGGGTTGTTGTACTTGCTCAGCTAACGCGACCAACGGAAGCGCTTAGTTGGGCTTAGTACAACCTCTAGTTTTCAAAAAACTTGCAACGCAAGGCTGGAAATAGCTTCTAAAAGTACTAAAAAGTTGGTTTATTATTATGTTAATATTTGAAAAATCTATAGTGCATCGCTTCGATTTGCGAAGTTAAATTTGTAACTTTGAAACAATTAATTTTAATCTTTAAATAAAAATATACCATGGCTTTTGAATTACCACAATTACCTTATTCGTATGATGCTTTAGAACCGCACATTGATGCGCGTACTATGGAGATTCACCACAGCAAACACCACAATGCGTACACAACCAATTTGAATGCGGCCATTGCGGGAACGGATTTAGAGGGAAAAACAATTGAAAATATTTTGATTAATTTGGACATGAAAAACGCGGCTGTTCGCAACAATGGCGGCGGATTTTACAACCATAATTTGTTTTGGAAAGTGATGTCGCCCGATGGTGGCGGATTGCCAAAAGGGGAATTATTGGAAGCTATTGAAAGAGATTTTGGTTCGTTTGACGAATTCAAAGCGCAATTTTCAAAAGCGGGAGCTACTCGATTTGGCTCAGGTTGGGCTTGGTTGTGCGTGCACAAAGGCGGAAAGTTAGAAGTGTGTTCAACCCCGAATCAAGACAATCCGTTGATGCCTGATGCCGGTTGTACGGGTTTCCCTATTTTGGGAATGGATGTTTGGGAACACGCGTATTATTTGAATTACCAAAACCGTCGTCCGGATTATATTGAAGCCTTTTTTAATGTAATTAATTGGACGGAAGTAGCGCGCTTGTACGCGACAGAAAAGTAAATTTCCTTTTTGTCCTGAATAGAAAACCGTTCTGCGTTTAGGCACAGAACGGTTTTCTTTTATGTTAAAAAGGCATCCGCAAGCGCGAATGCCTTTTTGCCCCAAATCTACCATTAAACTTAACCTACTAAATTCTATGGTACTGCGAAAATACTATGCAATGCCCTAAAACCTGCACGTATTGTTGAATTATATTGGGATGATAGGCAAATACGAGTATTTTTTACCTTTTTGAAAGTGAGCTATTTGTAAAAATAAGCTGTTTTTGTTACCTTTTGTTAACTGGAAAACGGTTGTACTGCTTTTTTAATTTGAAAAGTCAAGCACTATTTGATGAAGAAAAAATGATTTTAGGGTCGGAGAAAAAATAAAAAAGGTGAAAAATAAATTTCACCTTTTTTGCCCCAAATCTACCATAAACTTAACCTACTAATGCTATGGTCTTCCAAAAGTAATGGCGGTTCGACGAATCGTAAAAAATATTTGTTCAACTACTGAATTAATCGACGAACTACACTTTTTATTAAATTTTAATAGGCTCTTGCGTCTTTTCCTTCGTAAAAATTCATAAAAGCACGGTTCACTACACGATTTCCACCTGGTGTTGGATAGTCTCCTGTGAAGTACCAGTCGCCCAAATTTTTTGGACACGCTTTGTGCAGGTTTTCTACCGATTGAAATATGATTTTTACTTCTGCTTTGATGTCATCTGAATTCAGTAACTCGGCTATCTTATTTGAAATTTCCATATCGCTAAATGGCGAATATATTTCTGAAACGTAATTGACTACTTCTGAGTCTTTTAGGTTTTCTTGTGCCTTGCATTTTTTGTAAACTTCTTCTACAATATGGTATTGATTTCGTTCTTTTAAAAGTTCGATTGCAGCTTGAAAAGCGACTAATCCTTCCAACTTTGCCATGTCAATTCCATAGCAATCGGGATAGCGAATTTGCGGAGCTGATGACACCACAACAATGCGTTTGGGATTGAGTCGATCCATCATTTTGAGAATGCTTTTCTTTAATGTGGTTCCACGTACAATACTATCGTCAATAATAACCAAATTGTCTTCGGGTTGAATGACGCCATACGTTACATCATATACGTGTGCTACCAAATCATCGCGGCTGCTATCATCTGTAATAAATGTACGGAGTTTGGCGTCTTTTATCGCAATCTTCTCCGTTCGGATTTTTACCGAAAGTATCTCTTCGAGTTTTTCTTTGGTTAGTGTTTTACGGTTGGTGAGTATGAATTGGTTTTTGCGTTGGTTCAAAAAGTCGTTTGCGGCTTCTACCATTCCAAAAAACGATGTTTCGGCTGTATTGGGTATATAAGAAAAAACAGTGTTGTCAGTATCATTATCTATTGCCTCCAAAACCGAAGGTAGAATCAATTTACCCAGTGCTTTGCGTTCGTTGTAAATTTCGGCATCGCTACCGCGCGAAAAATAGATGCGTTCAAACGAACAGGCTTTTTTTACGGTAGGTGGAATAATTTCTTCCTCCGTAACGGTTCCGTTTTTTTTGATAATCAACGCATTTCCGGGTTGCAATTCGTTTACTTTTTCAAAAGGAACATTAAAAACAGTTTGAATAACCGGTCGTTCGGAGGCCACTACCACAATTTCGTCGTTTTCATAGAAATAGGCAGGACGAATTCCGGCTGGATCACGAAACACAAAAGCATCGCCATGACCAAAGAGTCCGGCCATAGCATAACCCCCATCCCAACCTTTGGAAGCTCGTTTCAAAATTTTGGCCACTGGGAGTTTCTCGGCTATTATCGGAGAAGCTTCTCGCTTGGACAAACCGTTGTTTTTACATTCTTGGTACAAATCGGTTACCTCATCGTCGAGGAAATGTCCGATTTTTTCCATCACCGTAACCGTATCGGCCATTTCTTTGGGATGTTGCCCCAATTCAACCAAACTATTGAATAGTTCTTTTACATTGGTCATGTTGAAATTTCCTGCCACGATTAAGTTGCGGTGCATCCAATTGTTTTGACGAAGAAACGGATGAACGCTTTCGATGCTATTTTTACCGAAAGTTCCGTAACGAACGTGACCTAAAAACAATTCTCCGATGTATGGAATATTGGTTTTTTGTAAGGCAATATTATCGGCATATTCTGGATGTGCGGCCAATTCGTCGTTGATGCGTTCGTTGATTTGGGCAAAAACATCTTGAATCGCTTGCGGGTCGTTGGAGCGAACACGGCTGATGTAGCGCTCTCCAGCCTCAACATCCAATTTGATAGAAGCAAAACCGGCGCCGTCTTGACCACGGTTGTGTTGCTTTTCCATCAGAAGGTACATTTTTTGAATACCATAAAAGGCTGAACCGTATTTTTCTTTGTAGAATTCTAACGGTTTTTTTAATCTTAGAAGTGCAATTCCACATTCGTGTTTGATTGCGTCACTCATTGTTGTGTTGTATTTAATTTAAAGATTTAAAGATTGTAAAATTGAAAGATTGAAACATTAAAACATTGAAAA
>CAZAJH010000202.1:0-3819 GCA_964485385.1 uncultured Flavobacterium sp. | reverse complement strand
AAAGCAGGAAAGACGATAGCAAGAGGGCCCAAGCCACTTGCTTCAATTGATAAAAAAAAGAAAGTTGTTAAAAATTTCCTTTTTTCGCGGATACTCTTACCTTTGTTGGTTAGAATAAACCAAACCAAATCAAATGCACAAAGATAGTAAACGCAGGGAGGCACTGTTGTACCATGCCAAGCCTACTCCAGGTAAAATTAAAGTAGTTCCTACCAAAAAATATGCTACGCAACGCGATTTGTCATTGGCCTACTCGCCAGGTGTAGCTGAGCCTTGTTTAGAGATTGCAAAAGACATTAACAATGTTTATAAATACACAGCCAAAGGTAATTTGGTGGCCGTTATCTCTAATGGAACTGCGGTTTTAGGATTAGGAGACATAGGTCCGGAGGCCTCAAAGCCAGTGATGGAAGGGAAAGGATTGTTGTTTAAAATTTTTGCCGATATTGATGTTTTCGATATCGAAGTTGACACCAAAGATGTGGATGCATTTATTGAAACGGTAAAAAATATAGCGCCCACGTTTGGCGGAATAAATTTAGAAGACATCAAAGCCCCTGAGTCGTTTGAAATTGAACGCCGGTTAGTTGAGGAATTGAACATTCCTGTTATGCACGACGACCAACACGGAACAGCCATTATTTCGTCGGCAGCTTTACTCAATGCAGTAGAATTAGCCGGAAAAAAAATGGAAGATATAAAAATGGTGATTTCAGGAGCAGGTTCGGCAGCTATTGCCTGTGCAAATTTATATGTTTCTTTTGGTGTAAAGGAAGAAAATGTGGTGATGTTCAACAGCAAAGGAGCCTTGCGCAAAGACGATCCTTCTATTTCAGAAAACCAAAAACGGTATGCTACAGATCGAGCTTATGCTTCGTTGGCCGATGCGATGGTGGGAGCTGATGTTTTTGTTGGGTTGTCAACAGGTGATATTGTGTCACCTGAAATGCTCAAAAGTATGGCCATAAACCCAATTGTATTTGCTATGGCCAATCCGAATCCCGAGATTAAGTACGACTTGGCCATCAAAACGCGCAAAGACATCATTATGGCAACGGGTCGTTCTGATCATCCCAATCAAGTGAATAATGTATTGGGTTTTCCATATATTTTTCGTGGCGCACTGGATGTGCGTGCAACCAAGATTAATGAAGAAATGAAAAAGGCGGCTGTAGTTGCTTTGGCTGAGTTAGCCAAAGAATCGGTGCCAGAACAAGTCAATATTGCCTACGGAGAAACCAAACTAATTTTCGGAACGGATTACATTATTCCAAAACCTTTTGACCCGAGGTTGATTGCTAAAGTGCCGCCAGCAGTGGCAAAAGCAGCCATGGAATCGGGAGTGGCGTTGAACCCAATTACCGATTGGGAAAAATACGAAGAGGAGCTTTTGGACAGAATGGGTTCTGATAATAAGATGGTTCGTTTGCTAACCAACAGAGCCAAAACCGATCCAAAACGCATTGTGTTTGCCGAAGCGGATCAGTTGGATGTGTTGAAAGCGGCACAAATTGTACACGAAGAAGGTATTGGTCATCCGATTTTATTAGGCAGAAAAGAAGACATTTTAGAATTGAAAGAGGAAATAGGTTTTGATGCAGAAGTACCTATTTTTGATCCAAAAACCAAAGAAGAAGACGAGCGGCGAATGGAGTATGCAGAAATCTATTGGAAGGCACGTCAACGAAGAGGAATTTCGTTGCTAGATGCTCAAAAATGGATGCGTGAACGCAATTATTTTGCGGCCATGATGGTCAATCAAGGTGATGCAGATGCTATGGTTTCTGGGTATTCGAGAAGTTATCCATCGGTGGTAAAACCATTGATTCAATTGGTAGGCAAAGCACCAGGTATTTCACTCATTGCTTCAACAAATATGATGATGACCAATCGCGGTCCAATGTTTTTATCTGATACCGCTATTAATCCGAATCCTTCTGCTGATGATTTGGCTAAAATAGCTTTAATGACCGAAAAAACAGTCCGAATGTTTGGTATTGAACCTGTGATAGCTATGGTGTCGTTTTCCAATTTTGGTTCATCTAATTATGAAAGCGCCAATAAAGTGCGGGAAGCGGTAGCTTATTTGCATAATTATTACCCCAATTTGATTGTAGATGGTGAAATTCAAACCGATTTTGCCCTCAATCCAGAAATGTTGCAAAAAAAGTTTCCTTTTTCAAAATTAGCTGGTAGAAAAGTCAACACATTAATTTTTCCGAATTTGGAATCGGCCAATATTACATACAAATTGTTGAAAGAATTGTATAAAGTTGATTCCATTGGGCCTATAGTGATGGGAATGGACAAGCCAGTTCACATTTTTCAGTTGGGCGCAAGTGTTGAAGAAATGGTCAATATGTCGGCTGTAGCTGTAGTGGATGCACAGGAAAAAGCCAAACGATTGAAAAATTTTGATGTAAAAATGTGATAGAAAATGGCTTTCATTAGCCTAATTAAAAAATTTTGTTACATTTGGAATGACTTTACAAACAGTATGATAGCACATATTCAAGGAAAATTAGTTGAAAAAACACCTACCGAAGTTGTAATTGATTGTAATGGTGTGGGTTACAATATAAATATTTCCCTACACACTTATTCGTTATTGCCATCATCTGACTTTATTAAGTTGTTCACACACCTGATTATCAAAGAAGACGCTCATTCGTTGTACGGATTCGTTGAAAAATCAGAGCGTGAAATTTTTAAAATGTTACTCACAGTCTCTGGTATTGGAGCTGGAATTGCCAGAACCATGCTTTCTTCATTAGAGCCCAAGCAAATCATTCAAGCTTTGGCTAGTGGCGACGTGGCTACTATTCAATCTATCAAAGGGATTGGTGGTAAAACAGCACAACGGGCTATTTTGGATTTGAAGGATAAAGTGTTAAAAATATACGATTTGGATGAAGTTTCAATGGTTTCAAACAATACAAATCGAGATGAAGCGTTATCTGCTTTGGAAGTTTTGGGTTTTGTCAGAAAAGCTTCAGAAAAAGTAGTAGACAAGGTGTTACAGCAGCACCCCGATGCTTCTGTGGAAATGATTATCAAACAAGCGTTAAAAAATTTATAGTTTTTGGAAACACAAAATTACAAGCGTATTCTGACTCGAATAAAAAACGGATTTTACATCCTGTTTTTGTTTATAGGAATACACGTTTATTCTCAAGTTGAAGAGCCTCAAGATAGCGTAAGGACAGGAACTGATTTAGGAACAATTCAGTTGTCTAACCCCAAAAGTATTGTAGATGCTTATACCTATGACCCAAAAACGGATCGCTACATTTATACCAGTACGTTTGAAGGTTTTAATATTAATTACCCAATTATACTGACTCCTAAAGAGTACCAACAATTGGTATTGCGTGAGTCCATGCGTGAGTATTTTCAGAAGAAAACCGACGCAATTGATGGTAAAAAGGACGGCAGCGAAGAAGCCAAAAAAGATCTGTTGCCAAGGTATTACGTTAATTCCAACTTTTTTGAAACCCTTTTTGGATCCAACACAATTGATGTGAAGCCAACAGGCTCTGTTGAAATGGATTTGGGCGTTCGGTATACCAAACAAGATAATCCTGCTTTTTCGCCTCGAAATAGAAGTACAACTACATTCGATTTTGATCAACGAATTAGTATGAGTTTAACCGGAAAAGTAGGTACTCGTTTGAATGTGAATGCCAACTACGACACTGAATCTACTTTCGCCTTTCAAAATCTCATCAAGTTAGACTACAGCCCAACAGAGGATGATATTATCCAAAAGATTGAAGTAGGTAACGTTAACATGCCACTCAATAGCACGCTGATTCGAGG
>CAZAJH010000201.1:0-3837 GCA_964485385.1 uncultured Flavobacterium sp. | reverse complement strand
TTAGCTCATAGCTTTTTGCTTTCAGCCTTTAGCCTTTAGCTTTTAGCTTTTAGCTTTTAGCCTTTCGACTTTCGGCTTTCGGCTTTCGACTTTCGACTTCTATTTTTTTACAAAAGTAATCATTGAAAACGCGAACTTTTATATAAATTTGTTAAAAAAATAAGTTGAAAGAATACCTTGTGCAATACCGCTCTTTTTTGCTTTTTTTGACCAAATTCTTTGTAGCTTATTTGGTGTTGAGTAGTTGTTATCAGTGGTATTTAAGCCAATTTGATGCCCAACACAATCAAGTAGATGACTTTACCAAAATGGTAGCTCAACAGACTCAAAAAGTCCTTACCTTGTTTGATGCTACTGCGTATACAACTCCCAACAATCGCGAACCCAGTGTTAAACTATTTTACCATCAAAAATGGGTGGCTCGTGTTATTGAAGGCTGCAATGCGGTGAGTGTTATGGTATTATTTGTGAGTTTTGTCATCGCTTTTTCTGGTAGGTTCAAAACTACACTTGTTTTTTTGCTACTCGGATTACTTATTGTTCATGTTTTCAATGTGCTTCGTATTGCGTTACTCAGTATGGCCGTTTATCATTTTCCGCAGTACCAAGATTTTTTACACAGTGTTGTTTTTCCATTATTTATATATGGTGTAGTATTTTTGTTGTGGATTGTTTGGGTTAATAAATATTCTTCTTATGCTAAAAAATAAAACTAAAATCGTCTATTCCATTTTTATCGTGCTTTTATTGGTAAGCATTCGTGCTTTCGAAGATACGCTGTTTTACGATCCTTTTTTGGCTTATTTTCAACAAGAATACGCGCATTTGCCCTTTCCTCAAATTAATATTGTAAAACTATTTCTGAGTTTGGGTTTTCGGTTTTATCTTAATAGTGTTCTATCAATCGCTCTATTGTATGTAATTTTTACCGATAAAAAATTCACCAAATTCACGCTTCTTCTCTACCTAATCTTAGGCTCATTGCTTATGATTAGCTTCTTTTTTATTCTTCAATTTTTTGGAGAACAAGGCAAAATGACGCTTTTTTACATTCGCCGATTCATCATTCAACCTATTTTTCTAATCGTGTTTATTCCCGCATTTTTTTACCAAAAACAACTAAGAAAAGAGTGATTTTTAGTAGCTATTCCAGCTATCCATTTCAAGTCCTCAGTCTGCAAAGTGTTTTTGTACGGCCCGTAACAGCTTCCTTTGGTCGCTTTTACTGCCCTACAAAAAACTACTTTTCAGTCTTCCGGGCTTTTCATTACTATCTGGGCTAGGGCAGTAGTGTTAAATAGATGTTTTATAAATCCACCGCTACCGCGCGAATCCTTTCGCGTGGCTTTACAATTTAAAATATTGAAAAACACAAACACCATCTAACATTCTTTTTTGCACCGCTTGGGTTTTATCAAAAATAAGAAAAACGGCGCATAGTAAAGTGACATTTGAGCTGCTTTTCATAGAAACTCTTTGCGGAGCTGGTATTTTTACCAAATTTTGTAATAACTTTCATTTTATCAAGAACCACGCGAAAGGATTCGCGCGGGAGCGGAGGTTTTATAAATCCGAACAGTTTTTCTTCTGTTGGGTATTCAACTTTGACAATGCCTATTTATAATTCGTTCAAAAACAACAACATTGCGAATTATTTCGTAACTTTAGAGTAAGTATTAATAAGCCAATGAAAGTAGTTAAACATTCAGGAATTATAGTCGATTTTGATGAGCAAAAACTGCGAAGATCATTACTCAAATCGGGTGCGAATAATGACGTTGCAGAATCTATTATGCATCAAATGAGTAAAGTGGTTTACGATGGAATTTCGACCAAGCAAATCTACAAAACAGCTTTTGCCTTACTCAAAAAAGAGTCCAATTCACTCGCGGCGCAGTACAATTTGCGCGATGCCTTGTTGCTCCTTGGTCCTGCAGGTTTTTATTTCGAAAAGTTCATCGCACGTGTTTTTGAGGCCGAAGGGTATACTACGTTAACCAACCTGATTTTAAACGGCAAATGCGTTGCACACGAAATTGATGTCATTCTCAAAAAAGACAACCAAATCGCTATGGTTGAATGTAAATTTCATGGCAGTAAAGAAGTCCGATCGGATGTCAAAGTACCCATGTATATTCTTTCTCGTTTTAACGATTTGAAAGATAGAAGCCAAGTTATTTTTACCAAAAAAGACACCATTTCCGATTGCTGGATTGTAACCAATAACCGATTTACAGCCGATGCATTGGCCTTCGGAACCTGTTCTGGCTTGCATTTACTCAGTTGGGATTATCCAAAAAAAGATGATTTGAGCACCAAAATTGATCGGTCTAAGTTGTATCCTATAACGTGCCTAACTACTATTTCACTGCTCGAAAAAGACAAATTGTTGGCTCTCAATATTTTATTTGTATCGGATTTATTCCAAGATTCAGAATGTTTAGCACGTATTGGGCTAAGCACCAACCGAATCAAAAATGTTATCAAAGAAGCCACAACCTTATGTAATTATTTTAAATTATGAAAATATATTTTTTAGGCGGAGTAGGAACAGTTACGGGTTCCAAAACACTCATAGAAAGTAACGGTGTTCGTATCTTAATTGATTGTGGACAGTTTCAAGGGGTCAAACCACTTCGTGAACTCAATTGGGAACCACTTCCGATTTTGCCTTCTACCATCGACTTTGTTTTGCTCACTCATGGGCATCTTGATCATTGTGGTTGGTTGCCTCGCTTGGTAAATGAGGGTTTTGAAGGAAAAATTTATTGTACCAGTCCGACCAAAGATATTGCCAAACTCATCCTTTTTGATAGTGCCAAAATTCAAGAAGAAGAGGCCAACCAGGCCAACGAAGGTAACTATTCCAAACACAAAATAGCCGAACCTTTGTACACTGTCAAACAAGTTGAACAAGTTGTTCCGTTGTTTCGGGTTGTCAAACCCAACGAAGCAATTGCACTTGATGCTGAAATTTCAGCTGTTTTTACCAATGCGGGTCACATTTTAGGGGCATGTTCCATTCAACTTAATCTGGAAGGGAAAACAGTAGTATTCTCAGGTGATATTGGAAGAGATGATGATGTACTCATGTTTCCGCCAACGCCACCAAAAAATGCCGACTACCTTTTTTTAGAAAGCACTTATGGCGGCCGAATCCATCCTGATGAAGACGCTAAATTGCTTCTAGAAACTTACATCAACGCAAGTTTTAGTCGCGGTGGAACTGTGATCATTCCGAGTTTTGCGGTCGAACGTGCACAAACCATCATGTATTTGTTGTGGCAATTGAAAGAGGAAGGTAAAATTCCCAATATTCCCTACATTATTGATACACCTATGGGAATCAATATGCTACACATTTTTGAGAACAACAAATCATGGCACAAACTTTCTAGCGAAGATTGTCAGGCTATGTGTAAACAATTTTCTATGATTTCTGATTACCAAGAAACTATAGATGCAATATATAATAAAGTTTCCAAAGTGGTCATTGCAGCAAGCGGAATGATTACAGGCGGACGCGTTTTAAGTTATTTGGAACGGTACATCGGTTTGCCCGAAACAACCGTTGTCATTGTAGGTTATCAGGCCGAGGGAACACGCGGCAGGAAATTATTGGAAGGCGCCAAAGAAATTAAAATTCACGGAAAATATTACGAAGTCAAAGCCACTATAGTCGATATCGAAGGTTTATCTGCTCATGGTGATCAAAACGATTTACTCCATTGGTTGTCTGCACTAGAAAATAAACCCAAAAAAGTGTTTTTAGTCCATGGCGAAAACCAACCCGCCGACGAATTGCGTATCAAAATTCAAGAAAAATACAGTTTTGAT
>CAZAJH010000200.1:0-3854 GCA_964485385.1 uncultured Flavobacterium sp. | reverse complement strand
TATCGGGTTGCACATGCCCCTGCATTTTACTTTGAATGGCATCGTCGCCTACGGCATGAGCGGCACTGAGTGCTTCTTCGATATCGCCCGCTTCGAGGTATTCTTTGTTGTAATGTGCCCAAACCCCTGCATAGAAATCGGCTTGGAGTTCGAGGCAAACCGACAGTTTATTGGCTTCGGCTTGGCTTTTGCCTTGTTGCAACTGACGGACTTTGCCCGATGTGCCCGTTATGGTTTGAATGTGATGGCCTACTTCGTGTGCAATGACATACGCAATGGCGAAATCGCCACCTTTGGCACCAAAACGTGTTTTGAGTTCTTCAAAAAAGCGCAAATCCATGTATACTTTTTTATCGCCAGGACAATAAAATGGTCCGGATGCTGAAGTTGCCGACCCACAAGCGGTATCAACAGCGTCGTAAAAAAGACGCATTTTGGGCATTTCGTATTCCAACCCGTTTTCGCTAAAAATCTGCGTAAACGTATCTTCGGTGTAGGCAAAAACTGTTTTGGCAAAATCTCCAATTTCTTTTTCTTCGGCAGTTAATTCGCGTTGTTCGCCCGTTTGTTCGGTTTGTTGACCTTGATTCATTTGCTCAAGAACAGGTGTGAGCATTTTGGCATTTTCGCCCCCAAAAAGATTGATTGCCAAGATAATTAGACCAATGATACCGCCGCCTACAACAGCTTTTCCGCCACCTGACATTCCTCGGGTGTCTTCTACATTGTCACTTTGACGATTACCTCTCCATTTCATAGGTACATGTTTGTTTTAGTGTTAGTAGTACAAATTACGTTATTTTTTAACAATGATTGAGCCATTCTACTAGTTTTGTTTGTAGAATTTCTTTGATGATTGGTTTGGTTACGTAGTCGTTCATTCCTGCTTCGAGGCATTTTTCTTTTTCACCTACTACAGTTCCTGCGGTCAAAGCGATAATGGGAAGAAACTGGCCTTTGGTTGTTTTTCGGATGGCTTGTGTAGCTTCATAACCATTCATTACAGGCATTTGAATATCCATCAAAATCAAATCCGGTTGAATGATGCTGAATTGCTCAACCGCTTCTTTTCCGTTTTCAGCTTCATAAATAGTAGCATTTTGTACCACCTGTTTTACTAAAGTTTTGGCCAGTAGCATATTGATTTTGTTGTCTTCAACGATAAAAATTTTGTAGTTTTTTTGGTTGTTGATGACGTTGTTGTTTTCTTCATTTTCGGCCTTATTGTTGTTGAAGGTCAATGCTGTTGCCTCATTGGAAGTTTCGTTTGAAGCTTTGACATTGATTTCAAAATAAAACTCACTTCCTTTATGAGGCTCACTCTTTAATTGAAGTCGGCTGTTCATTAGGTGCAGTAAGTTGTTTGAAATACTCAATCCCAAACCAGTTCCGCCAAATTTTCTTGTGGTGGAGGAATCACCTTGCGAAAAGGCATCAAATATTTTTTGTTGGTAGCTTTCTTCAATACCAATACCTGTATCAATAACAGAAAATAAAAGTGTAGCAGTATCCTTATGGGTTTCTGTGCATGTAATTCGAAGTTCCACACTTCCCACCTCAGTAAATTTAATCGCATTGCTGATGAGGTTGACTAAAATTTGTTTCAAACGCAGCGAGTCTATCCAGATGAATTTCGGCGTGTGGTTTTCGATGGTTAATTTTAAATCGATGTCTTTGGATGCGATATTGTAGCTGAATAAATCGATAACCTCTCGGGCCAAGGCATTGAGTTCGTATTTTTTGATTTCAAGATCCAGTTTGCCCGATTCGATTTTGGAGAAGTCCAGAATATCATTGATAATTTCCATTAACGAGTTGGCCGATTGGTTAATGGTATTCATGTATTTGAGTTGCATTTCTTCCAATTCGGTATTTTTCAGCAAATCGGTAAAACCTATAATTCCGTTTAGTGGTGTTCGAATTTCGTGACTCATATTGGCCAAGAAATCCGATTTGGCTTTGTTGGCCGCTTCAGCGTATTCTTTGGCTTTGATAGCGTCTTCAGCTTCTTTTTGTTTGGTAATATCAATGTAAATTCCGCCAACAAATTCTACTACTCCTTCTTTTTTGATAGCGTCGGCATACTCTTCTATCCACACGAAGTGGCCCTTTTTGTGTTGGATGCGGTATCTGGAGTTGATGGGTTTACCATTTTTGAGGTTGGCAATTTGTTCTTCAACTATACTGTTGCGTTCTTCTTCATGAATGATCGATAGAAATGTTCTTTTGTTTTCTAAAAAGTCCTCTTTTGGATACCCAGTTAACGCTTCAATTTTATCATTTAAGTATACTTTGGTTGCGTCCGCGTCAAATTTAGAGAGGTAAACCGCTCCAGGTATATTATTGGCAATGAGTTTGAATTTTTCTTCTGTTTCAAAAATGATCTGATCTGTAATTTTCTTTTCAATTACTGTAGCAAAATTATTTGCGAGGGTTTTCAGAATGTTGATTTCATCTTCATTCCATAGTCGTTCGGTCGTACAATCATCAAAACCAAGAAAGCCGTACAACTCATTTTTGACCATTACGGGCAATCGCAACAACGACTTTATGTTTCTATCTTCTAGGCTTTTACGCGGTTTTTCATCGTGGAGGTCTTTGACTAAAAAGTTGTATTCTTTATTTTGCTTTAAGATGTTGATCAGATTTTCAAAATGCGCATGAGGGTAATCGATTAGGTTGTCGTTGCTTTTTTGGGAGTCAATTCCATCGCAAACCCATTCGTATTTCAGAGAGATAGTTTTCTTTACATTGTCACTAATAAAAAAATGCACGCGATCAACTTTAGCAGCTTGACCAATTATCGACAGTGTCTCGTCTATAGTTTCCTCGATTTCACTGTTAAGCAGGAAATTATTTGTGATTTTTGTTATCGCTGAGAGTAAACTACTTTTATAGGCCAGTTGTCGTTCGGCTTCGATACGCTGATTGGTTTCCATGGAAATGGAAATAAAATCACAGATCGTTCTCGAGAAATTGATGTCTTCTGTGTCCCACTCTTTGTATTTGGTAGTCGATTCAAAACACAAAATACCAATGAGTTTACCATTCGAATAAATGGGTGAATCGAGCATGGAAAGAATGCTATTTTTCGGAAAATAGTCGCTCCAAAATTCACTGGTATCGTCATTTTTGTAGACATCAGAGGCCACAATTTGGTTTTCTTTTTCGATAGCTTCAAAATACTTGGGGTAGTCTTTTTTGTGCAAAACAAACCCTTTTTCAAAGTAATCCTTGTTGGCCAAGTACAGTTGCACACAGCTGATTTTATCTCCTTGGTAATTCCAAAAACTAACGCGGTTGATATCGACTATTTGAGCCACGATTTTGAGTAAATACGATAAGAAATCCTCAAACTTTTCCTGATTCGAAAAACTCTTGATGGTTAGTTGTTTTGTAATTTCGTTGTATTTTCTTACTTTTCGCTCGCGTCTTGAGGTTTCAATTTCAATGTTTTTAATGAGAGTGATATCACGAGCAATGACAGTAAACCCAATTACTTTTTCATTGTTTTCACTACGTTTAACGGATACATTTTGAGACAACCAAATGGTTTCATTGTTTTTGTTGATTACTGGAAAAATTAGCGTAGGAAAATCATTAATGGTATCCAAGGGTTGGTTGTAAAATGCCAACACTTTTTCTTTGTAATCTTTTCTGATAAAATAAGTAAAGTGCTTTTGGTACATTTCTTTCAATGTGTAGCCCATTATTTTTTCAGAATATTTATTGATAAAAGTGTAATTGCCTTTGACATCTGTTTCGTAGATGATGTCAGTTGCACTTTCAATCAAATTTCGGTGTTGATTTTGGATGTGGATTTGTTCGGTAACGTCTTGTCCGATTCCAATAAT
>CAZAJH010000199.1:0-3871 GCA_964485385.1 uncultured Flavobacterium sp. | reverse complement strand
CTTTTTACATATATATTGCTTACATTTGATTACTAACCAATAAAAACTCTAGGTATGAAAATTGCAACAATCATTGTGAGGATTCTCCTCGGCGGGATGATGCTTTTTGCATCAATCGCGTATTTTTTTAATTTGGGTGGTGAGCAACCTGCTCCAACTGGCGATATGGCGACAGTAATGGCTGGTTTTGTAGCACTCAAATACATGTTTCCATTGGCAAAATCAATTGAATTGATTTGTGGATTGGCCATTCTTTCAGGTAAATTTTTGCGATTGGCTTTGTTGGTGCTTCTTCCTATTTCAGTCAATATTTTTCTGATCCATGTTGTTGTATCAAAATCGGATATTCCAATGGCTGCTGGCATTTTGTTGGCGAATATCTTCCTGATTTATGCCAACTGGAGTAGTTACAAACACATTGCAACTCCTTAATAGTTTATCTCACATACAATAAAAAAACGCCTCCTTGATTATGGAGGCGTTTTTTTGATAACTTAGTCTAGCATTATCTTTTACACATGCAACGCTCGGTTGTCAGTGGCAGCTAAAGCGGCTTCTTTTATCGCTTCGGCAAAAGTAGGATGCGCATGACTCATTCGAGAAATGTCCTCTGCAGAAGCCCTGAACTCCATTGCCGTTACGGCTTCGGCAATCAAATCGGCACAGCGCGCACCAATCATGTGAACGCCTAGTACTTCATCTGTTTTGGCATCGGCTAGAATTTTAACAAAACCGTCCGTGTCACCACCAGCACGCGCTCTTCCCAAAGCTTTGAAAGGAAAACTTCCGGCTTTGTAAGCAACACCAGCTTCTTTTAATTGCTCTTCTGTTTTTCCCACAGCAGCCACTTCTGGCCAAGTATACACTACGCCTGGTATCAAGTTGTAATCAATATGAGGCTTTTGACCTGCCAGAATTTCGGCAACCAAAACACCTTCCTCTTCGGCTTTATGTGCCAACATCGCACCACGAACCACATCGCCAATGGCATAAATAGTTGGTACGTTGGTTTGCAAATGATCGTTAACCTCAATCTGCCCTCTATCAGTGAGCTTCACTCCTGCTTTGTCAGCATTTAATCCATCTGTATACGGACGTCGACCTACAGAAACCAATGCATAATCACCTTCTAAAGTAATGAGTTCGCCTTTGGCATTCTCAGCCTTTACGGTAACGGTTTTTCCTTTTCTTTCTACTGATTGAACTTTATGTGAAGTGTAGAACTTCATTCCTTGTTTCTTCAACACTTTGGTCAATTCTTTTGACAATGCACCATCCATTCCTGGAATAATTCGATCCATATATTCAACAACAGAAACTTCAGCACCTAAACGCAGGTACACTTGACCCAGTTCGATACCAATAACACCACCACCAATAATGACAAGGTGTTTGGGTACTTCTGAAAGTTTCAAAGCCTCTGTGGAAGTAATGATTCGCTCTTTATCCAATTGAATAAAAGGCAAGTTAGAAGGTTTAGAACCTGTAGCAATAATCGTATTCTTGGCTTCAATTGTCTCTGAAGAGCCATCCGCTTTCGTTACTGCAATGTGCGTCGCATCTACAAACGAACCAACACCTTCAAATACGGTGATTTTATTTTTATCCATCAAGAATTTAACACCTCCCGAAGTTTGATCGACAACGGCTTGCTTGCGCTCAATCATTTTGGCTAAATTCACTTTTACTTTTCCAGATACTTCAATTCCGTGATCTGCAAAATGTTGTAATTCTTCATAATGATGGGACGAAGCTAATAGTGCTTTAGATGGTATACAACCCACATTTAAGCAGGTTCCTCCCAGAGTTGGATATTTTTCGATAATAGCAGTTTTGAAACCCAATTGAGCACAACGGATAGCTGCTACATAACCGCCTGGCCCAGAACCTATAATGACTACGTCAAATGAACTCATATACTGTAAGATTATATTTAAGTGCCACAAAATTACAAATTAAATTTAGAATTGCACTAAGAATATAACCTTCATTTTTACCCGCACAAGAATAGGAAGATCAATCTCAATCTTGGGCAACAAAAACCATTTTCTTTCCGTCTTTTGTAGTTAAAATCAACTGATGACCTGCGAGTTTATAAGTACTCACTTCGGTTATCCATTTTGAAAATGTGGTTTCAAGTTGCATGTCTTGGCAATGCATTTTGGTCGAAAATCCACCTGTAAATGCAATTTCACTATCTCCTTTGACGGTGTAAGGAAACGAAAGTTGATTGCAACCCATTTTAGATGCTGCATTTTGAGGTTGTGTCAAATCAAGGTAGGCTTGTTTTTTGACCAATTCATCTTTGGTAAACTGTTCTAGTTCGGTCAACATCCATATTCGTTTTAAATCGTGGTGTTGATCATCGTTTTTGACTGTGTTGCAAGCCATGATGTAAACAAAAGTAACAAGTAACGTAAAAATTCTATTCATATGTGAAATTTAAAATTTGAATGCGGTTGTATTTTTTACCTCACCAATCATAAAAGTACTATGTGTACTGCCAATGTGTTGCAAAGTAGTGAGTTTGGTAACCATAAATTCGCGGTATTCTTCCATATCTTTTACCAAGATTTTCAAAATGTAGTCGTAATCGCCACTCACGTGAAAGCATTCCAAAACTTCATCCAATTGGACCACTTCGCTTTCAAATTTGGTTAAAAACTCACGAGAGTGTTGGACTAACTTGATGTGACAAAAAACAACAAAACTCTTATCTATTTTATTGCGGTTTAAAATCGCGACATAGTTGGCAATAATACCTTCACGCTCCATTTTTTTGATGCGCTCATACACAGCCGTCACCGACAAATTGAGTTTTAACGAAAGTTCCTTCGTTGTTTTTTTGGTATCGGTTTGCAAAAGATAAAGCAACTTTTTGTCGAGTTGATCCAACAACATAACAGTATTTTTTTCTAAAAAAAATTAAAACTTGAGGCAAATATAGTTTTTTATTCTTTAAAAAATAATTTTAATAGATTTATTTTCTATAATAAATGACTTATATTGATTTTTATTCTTTAAATATCGAAATTTGAAAAATAATTATCTAAACAATGGCACAATTTAATCCCGCAGATACCATACAAGACCTACAGTATTTTGGTGAATTTGGTGGTGTAAATCCGTCGATATCTGACAGCTCTACCTACACTTTTTTATCAGCCAAAACCATGTTTGATACGTTTGAAGGAAATGCCGACGGCTGTTACTTGTATTCGAGGCATTCCTCTCCTATGAATCTCTATTTAAGCAAGGCATTAGCAGCCATGGAAGGAACCGAAAGCGCCAATGTAGCAGCTTCCGGAATGGGAGCCATTACATCTGTGCTCTTGCAATTGTGTGCGGCTGGCGATGAGATTGTGTCGAGCAGAACCATTTATGGTGGTACGTATGCTTTCATGAAAAACATGTTGCCCAAATGGGGAATCAAAACCACTTTTGTAGACAATACCCAACTCCATTTGGTGGAAGCGGCCCTAACACCAAAAACCAAAGTCTTGTATTGCGAAACCGTTAGTAATCCACTACTCGAGGTATCAGACATTGCGGGTTTGGCAGCCATTGCAAAAAAACACCACATCCAGTTGGTTGTCGATAATACGTTCTCTCCGCTGTCAGTGGCACCAGCTCAATTGGGTGCTGACGTAGTCATTCACAGTTTGACCAAATTCATCAACGGAAGCAGTGATACCGTTGGTGGTGTAGTCTGTGCTTCACAACAATTTATCAACGATTTAAAAAACGTAAACAATGGAGCCATGATGCTATTGGGACCAACCATGGATAGTTTGCGGTCGGCGAGTATTTTAAAAAACCTTCGTACGCTCCACATTCGAATGAAGCAACACAGTCAAAATGCATTGTACTT
>CAZAJH010000198.1:0-3886 GCA_964485385.1 uncultured Flavobacterium sp. | reverse complement strand
TTGTACCGTATAATTTGCCGTTACTAGCTTGAAATAAATTTCCTATAGGTCGGTAACCGTGAAAGGAATCAAACTCGTGAACAATTATAGGATTTTCACCATTTATATTATATTTTGTAATGTTGCCTTTGTAACCAGGATTACCAACAAAATCAAGTTCAGCTCCTGTATTAACGCCCCAAAGTTCTTTTTGGGAATAGGAAATGGTGATGGTTGATAATAGAACAATAAAATAAAGTCTTTTTTTCATAATAGTTATTTTTATCTATGTTCTTTAGGAAAACTAAAATCAAACTTGTACGGAGTGATAAATGATGTATAAAAATAAGAAAGTTTTGGTACTATGTACCAAAACTTTCTTTTTAACTCAGAACAAGTTATTTAACAATAATTTGTTTTGCATCTTGTTCTCCATCAATTATTAAAACTATAAAATAGTTTCCTTTTTTCAATCCGTCATTAACAATTGCATTATCTCCTTTTTGTAAGGTATAGGTTTGTATTTCGTTACCGTTAAAATCAACTAATGTTGCTGTAGCTTTTTCATTAAAATCAGTAACCTTAATGTTGAAATTACCGTTGTTTGGATTTGGCGTTACAACAACATTTTCTATTATCTCTTTTGGTATTGTGGTATCTGATTGTCTGAGTGTGTGTGTGCCCAAAGAAGTGGCGCATACTAAACCTACTCCTGTTACATTGGCACAAACCGATGTGATTGCTGGACCACCATTACCACCAATTGCCAAATTATTACCCGTGATAGTAATATTACCAGTTGTGGTAGTATAAGTTGTGCCATTTATTACCCAAGAACTTACTGTGCCACATGTCGCTAGTACCACATACTGATCTGTGAAACCAACGGCAGGATTAAATGAGGTTAAGACTGAAACATAATTTATTGTTTTACTTACCAGAGTACTATTACAGCCGTTAACTCCAAGTGCAGTAACTGAGATAGTTACTGGACCAGCAGTTGTGCCGTTAGGAATAAATGTTGGATTTGCAGTAGTAGCTCCAGCAGAAATAGACCAACCAGGAGCACCGCTTAAATTCCAAGTATAACCAGTAGCACCTGCAACAGGAGTAACAGCGATGTTGGTTACTGCTGTAGTACCTTTTATTACACAATTTGGGGTGGTAGCTGTAAATGCAGGAGTTGCAGGTTTTACATTTATAGGTATGGAAATAGCTGTATTACAAGGAGCGACAGAGCCCGAAGCTTGTACTTGTAAAGTAAAAGAACCCACAGCAGCTCCAGAAGTATTTACCGTGACAGTTGTACTGTTAGGGTTGACTAATGTAACGCCAGGAGGTGCGCCGCCAACAATTGACCAAGTTACAGGTATTCCACTAGCATTAGGGCCAAAAGTGTAGGTGTTGACCCCCGTAGAAGTGGCGTTAATACAAGTGCCATTGGCACCCGTGGCTGATATTGCTAATGGTGCAGCTAAGTTTCGGTTAATTTGATAAGTAGTGATAGCTGGATCACAGCTGTTACCCGTAATGGTTAAGATCAATTGTGCAGGATTATTATTGCCATTGGTGTTCACTGTTAAAGTAGTAGTAGCTGTTGTACTCACGCTAAATGTCCAACCTGAGTTGGGTGCTGACCAGGTATAGGTTTGCCCAACAGTAGGATTAGGATACGTGAGTGTAAAGGTGTTTTGACCAGTCGCCAAACAAGCCGATGGATTTACCGTAGCATTCATGGAGGCTGTAGTTGATAAAAATGTACTGGCAGAAAAAACAGGTTGGTTGGGAGCTACTAGTATAGTTTTTGAAACACATGTAGTACGAGCTGGAACTACTGTCTGATTTATCGCAGTAAATGGGCCGCCATCGGCTGTATTTGGATTTAACCTACCATAACAACAACTTAAAGTAAATCCAGTAACAGTAGCACCTGTTGTGAATGTTATCGAACTTCTATCAGCAGAAGTATATGTAGTAGATGCAGATGCATATGCAGCAGGTAAACCGCTCCAATAATAACTGTCAATCCCAATAGCGTCATTTATGTTATCGCTTACAATCGGGTCAACCGAATATGTGTATTGGGTATTTGGTTTTAAGCATGTTGGACCCACTATTGCTGGGACATTAGTAATCGGTGATGCAGTAAAAGTTTTAAATATTTCGAACGTTAATATTTTTCCGGTGCACGGGCCTTGTGCGTAAGCTAATCTTACCCAACCTTTACTCCTCCCCCAACTTGATTGTGATGGAGGTGTACTTTCGGTATTTCTTAGATTTTTATTACAAGTAAAAATGTTGGCTGATGAACCAGCTGCTGGTTGAGGAGGATTATTGTTTATGGCACTAGGGGTTATGCTAGTGTTAGAAAGATCTCCTCTCAACGTCCAACTAGCACTTGTTGGAACACCTGAAATGGTAAAGCTAAATGAACCGCCTCCGCTCGGGTCTGGCATGGAAACTATACCGCCATCACCAACAAAACCAGTTGGGTTTGGACCAGCTGTACCACCTGTTCCTGGTACTACTACCACACACCCTGGTGGTACTTGTACCACTTGTGCAAAACTAATGTTTGCAATAAAAAAAACAATTGCCACGACAATGTTATTCAATAATGAAATTTTTTTCATAATTATATAGGTTAATTTGTTTTGAAATGATTTTAATACTCCTTTTGTTTACCGTGGGAGGAGTTTAAACCCACTTCCTCTTTTTTCTAATTCTTATTCTACACATTTGTCTAGAAAAACGTATTTTGGTTTTCATTGCTAGTTTTTTTATTTGGTTAAGTAAAACTTTGGATTAGGGTATAAAAAAGTCAATTAAATTGATATTCAATTGACTTTTTTACATTTGATTGGATGGCTTTGACAGTCTCGATTTTTAATTTTTGTAACCTTGATGTATGCGTGTTTTTGTACTTTAAAATGAGGTTTTAAGCTAAATAACTTTTTATTGATGCTGTTTTTTCATTCATATAAATCACATAGCAATAATTGCGTATTAAATGATTTTCACTTTTAAAAACATATAGAAAATAGGTAAAATTGTTGTTGGTTATTTCTATCATTATGAAAGTTATTGTTTTATAAATTGTTTATTAATTATTGTGGTAGAATTAATTTCTCTATCTAAAATCAAATGAAGATAATATTGGCCTTCAGGCAAATCAAGTACTTGTATTACTTGGTTGTTTGTAGGTTGAATAGTAACATCTTTACGTAATTCGAGATTGGAATTGTAGATTTTGTAACGAATCACGTTAGCATCTAAAACACTGGGTAAAATTTCAATTGAATTACTGTTCGAAAGCGAGCAAATCGCCACAGTTATTCCTGTGCCACCACCAGAGCCACTTTGACTAGTACCAGCTCCTGAATTGTTTTGAGACCAAAGACAGAAGGAGTAAGTTAGCAATAGAATAGAAGTAAGTTTTTTCATTTTAAAGTAAGTTGTAGTTGTTGTTAATAGCTGATTTTCACAAAATTATTTTAAACCTAAGAAGCAATCAATCCCATAAAACAGGGATATTTTAGAGGTTAATGGTCCGTTTTTTTTCAATAAAACAGTTATATTTGTGCATGATGATAAAAGTGAACTATTTTATCCTTTCGCTCTTGCTGTTATGTTTTTTTGAACAAAGGGCACAAACTCATTCTTTAGAGATTAAGAATGATATTGACTCTTTTTCAAAATTTGTGACTATTAATCTGGATTCTGCTAATTACTACATTCAAAATGCCTACAAAAAGAGTCTCGATGCCCAAAATGATTCCCTTTTGGCAAGAACAACCTATAATTTAGGTTATTATTATTATTTGAAAAGCAATACCAAGCAATCAAAGTACTTCCTTAGAAAAGCACTTTATTATTCCAAGAAATCCAATTTCAATAAGATTATATC
>CAZAJH010000197.1:0-3904 GCA_964485385.1 uncultured Flavobacterium sp. | reverse complement strand
ATCGAAAAGAGCTTATGCGTATTCTAAGTTTTTAGAATCGGATGTGGTAATTTGTTACAAACAGCGCAAAGCAGCCAATGTGATTGATACGATGGAGTTGATTGGTGAAGTGAAAGGACGCAATGTGATTTTGGTAGACGATATGATCGACACAGGCGGAACGCTTGCCAAAGCAGCCGATTTAATGATAGAAAAAGGGGCATTGAGTGTGCGAGCGATTTGTACACATGCGATTTTATCGGGTGATGCCTACGAGAAAATTGAAAACTCCAAATTGAGCGAATTGATTGTAACCGATTCGATTCCGCTGAAAAAAGAGTCCAACAAAATAAAAGTGGTGAGTTGTGCGCCTTTGTTTGCCGAAGTAATGCATATGGTACAGAACAACAACTCGATTAGTGGGAAGTTCTTGATGTAGTTAGAAAAGTTTCAGGTTTCAAGTTTCAAGTTGTCACCAATGAACTTTAAATGTGTTGGAAACGTCTGCGTTAGCGATTACCTTCGGTCAATTCGGCCAAAGGCCTCGGGTGAAGCGGCAGCCCGGAACGCAGTGAGGACTATAGCGGAAAGCGCGTGCGAGGCACGAGAGCAACGCCCAAAAAAACTAAAGGCTAATTGCTAAAAGCTGATAGCTTAAAAAAAGAATTTTTAATTATTAACTATATATTTTTACAATGAAATCAATTACGATTGAAGGATCAGAAAGAGAAAGCGTAGGCAAAAAGGCAACGAAAGCCTTACGTGATGCTGGAATGGTTCCTTGCGTTATTTACGGAGGAAGTCAACCAGTACATTTTGCAGCAGACGAAAGAGCATTTAAAAACTTGGTTTACACTCCAAACGCACACACTGTTGTGATTGATTTGGCGGGTAAAAAATACAATGCTATTTTGCAAGACATTCAGTTTCACCCGGTTTCAGACCGCATTAACCACATCGATTTCTTCCAATTGAGTGATGACAAAGAAATCATCATGGAAGTTCCGGTAAATGTAGTAGGAACCTCGCCAGGTGTACTTTTAGGAGGTGTTTTACGTTTGAACCAACGTAGACTTAAAGTAAAAGCATTACCTAAATACTTACCTGACTACGTGGAAGCGAATATTTCTGAGTTGCAAATGGGTAACAAATTGTATGTTACTAAAATTGCAACTGACAATTTCAAATTAATGCACCCAGACAACACTGTTGTGTGTCAAGTGAGAATTTCACGTGCGGCTATGAAAGCGGCTCAAGAAGCGGCTAAAGCTGAAAAAGGAGCCAAAAAGAAAAAATAATTCAACTTATTTTTCAATACCAAAGCATCAGTTTGTACTGGTGCTTTTTTTTATTTGGTAACGAATGGCTTGGGCTTTCTTGTAATCCGTATTCCTGCTGCCTTTCCAAAACTTTTTGCCAACTATTTTACAATTAAAAGAAAAACTGTATTTAGCAAAAAGGTTTTTCCCTTGCATCAGGGTTAAAAACAGAAACGTCGTACACAAAAGTTAGGATTTCTAACAATTATACTACTTTTGCATCATGAACTGGTTTTCATCATTATTCAAAAAAGACGAAAAAGAAAGCATCGATCCTATGAAGAAGTTTCTCATTGTTGGTTTGGGCAACATTGGCGCAGAATACATACATACGCGTCACAATATCGGTTTTAAAGTACTCGATCATTTGGCTAGAAAAGAAGGTTTATCGTTTCAAACAGCCAAGTTGGGTGATGTAGCCGAATACAAAATCAAAGGTAGAACGTTGATTTTGTTAAAACCCAATACCTACATGAACCTCAGCGGAAAAGCGGTTCACTATTGGATGGAAAAAGAAAAAATCGCCAAAGAAAATATTTTGGTCATCACCGACGATTTGAATTTGGCTTTTGGCACCATTCGCATCAAATCCAAAGGCAGCGATGGCGGCCACAACGGACTAAAAAACATTCAGCTGCTATTAAATACTACCGAATATCCACGCTTTCGATTTGGCATCAGCGATGATTTCAAAAAAGGCAGACAAGTCGATTATGTGTTGGGCGAATGGAACGAAGAAGAAAATGCCAAATTACCCGAACGATTGGATATGGCTGTAGAAGTCATTAATTCATTTGCATTGGCTGGATTGAACAACACCATGAATACTTACAACGGAAAATAAAAAAAGGGAAACCAATGGTTTCCCTTTTTACTTTTATAATTATTGAAAATTATTCGATAACAATTTTCTTCACTTCTTTTCTGTTGCCATCTTTTACCGTTACGAGGTAAACGCCAGCTTGTACATTATTTAACTGAATTGTTTGCTCGAAAACTCCTGTATTTTGGTACATTTCACCAAACACTTGTCTTCCTCTAATATCGTGTACTTCAACATCTATTTCGTTGGTTGACTTAGAATCAAATTTAATTCCGAATACACCATTATTTGGGTTAGGGAAAATAGCAAAATTATCCAAACCAAAATCTTCAGTGATTAAAGTAGCAACTTGCGTACACACGATAACAGACCAGCTATTAACTGTACCTGTATCCACATTCCAGAAATCTGCAACAGACAAAGACCAAGTACCATTCGATACCCCTCCATTGAATGCTGTTAATGGAGAAGAAGGAGAGAAAGTTCCAGTCATATTTGCTACACAAGTAAATGCAGGCGAACCGTCATTTAATGTTACATTGAAATTATCGTTACCCGCACATGCGCGATTCCAAGCTGGAACTTGAGTTGCATTAGGACTAGCAATTGTAATAACCAAGTCGTTTGGCCAACTGTGAGTAACATTTAAACCTATATTAACATCCGAAATCGTACCTGAAATAGGAACTGTAATTGTGTTGGTTGCAGTTGGACCAGGAGTATTCGCTCCTATTCCATCAGGAATAGTCAATGGAGTTGTATTAGAATACGTATTACAATCTGTAGTAATGGTATATCCAATTGCAAAAGGAGTTGTATTTACGTCGTAGTAAATATTACCTGTTGGTTTTACCATAATTCTACAGTTGGTAGCTGCCACATTCGGAACCACGATAGTTTCTGAACCGTCATTAGGAACACCAGAAGCTAAAGTTGTAGTAAAGTTTAATCCGCCATCGGTTGACAATAAGATATCAACTGTAGATGAACCAGCTAAAGTTTCAGCACCATTGGTTACCCAAGTAATAGTTTGGTTTGTACCCTGAATCCAAGAGATACCTGCTGCATTTTGAGAAGTTACATCAAATGGACCAATGGTTCCACTAGTAGTAATGGTACATGCTGCTGTTCCTGTTTGCCCAGCCGTATTCGGACCTGCAACATTGTCTCTTCCTGTTAAGGTAAACTGAGAAGTTCTTGCCACACTATTAACAGACTCCCAGTCGGCAGTAAGCGTATTGTTTAATACACTTTCTAATTTAGGCATGTAACGAACTGGAACTGAAAGTGGATCTCTTGAGCGGAAGTTAGGTCCGTTGGTTTTTGTAGGAGATACATAAGATGCAGCCGCTCCAACAGTAGTAGCATCATTATTTTGCTCCCAACAATATGATAATACATCGCCATTTGGATCGGTTCCAGTACCCGTTAAAATAAATGGTGTACTTAAAGGAATTGTAAAGTTACCAGCAGTTGTCATTATAGGTGCCTGATTAGTTAAAACAGTCTCGACTGGACAAGTTTTTCCATTCAAATTGGTTTGCACCTGAAGGATACTTCTGTAGGCAAAATAGTCATCTGAATTAGATTGAACGTCAGTAGCACCGGTAATACCTGCATAACCCATAATTGTAGAACCAGAACCTGGCTCAACATTAACCGAATTGTTTTCGGCAGAGTGAGAAAACGTATGATTACCTCCAAATTGGTGACCTAACTCATGAGCCACATAATCAATATCAAAAGTGTCTCCCATTGGCACACCGTCTGCAGGTGATGTAAT
>CAZAJH010000196.1:0-3909 GCA_964485385.1 uncultured Flavobacterium sp. | reverse complement strand
CCTAAAAATAGAATCATCGGAATGGGTGGAACGTTGGATAGTTCGCGCTTCAAAACCTATTTGTCATTGGCGTTAGACAAACCAGCTAACGATATTTCCGGAATGGTTATAGGCGGTCATGGTGATACTACAATGATTCCGTTAACGCGTTTGGCTTCGTACAATGGAGTTCCGGTTTCACAATTTTTATCCGAAGAACAATTGGCTAAAGTAGCAGCTGATACTATGGTAGGCGGAGCCACTTTAACTGCTTTGTTGGGAACTTCCGCTTGGTACGCGCCAGGTGCTTCGGTAGCTTATTTGGTAGATGCTATTCTCAACGATCAAAAGAAAATGATTCCATGTTCAGTATACCTTGAAGGTGAGTACGGACAAAACGATATTTGTATCGGTGTGCCTTGTATTATTGGAAAAAATGGGGTAGAACAAATCGTTGATATCAATTTGAATGATGCCGAAAAAGCCTTGTTTGCGAAAAGTGCTGACGCCGTTCGTGCCATGAATGGCGATTTGAAATCGGTTTTGTAAATAAAAACACAAATTATCAATTAAGACTGCATTTTTTGCAGTCTTTTTTTTGAGATTAATAGCTAAATAATTTGTTAATCTAAGGCAGAATCATATATTTGCACGTTTTAAAAAAAGTGAAAAAGTGTTGAATTGTTGGTTGTGACTGATAATCAATATTTTATCGCTATTTTTTAAATAAACAACCTAACAAAAATTAATTAATTTTTAGTAATAATGCAGAATAAAGGACTTATTAAATTTTTCGCAATTTTATTTGCACTTGTAAGTATTTACCAACTTACATTCACATTTGTTTCAAACAGTGTACAAAATGATGCTAAAGCTTTTGCTAAAGGAAATCAGGACAAGGAGGTACAGTATTTGAACGACATAAAAAACAAAAAAGTATTTAGTTTTTTAGGTCTTGCTGATTACACTTACGAGGAAGTAAGCGGCAAACAAATCAATAAAGGTCTTGACCTTGAAGGTGGTATCAATGTTATCCTTCAAATTTCTGTAAAAGATGTATTGAAAGGTCTTGCTAACGATTCTAAAAACGCTACTTTCAATAAAGCGCTTGAAGATGCTAAGAAAAATCAATTAGGAAATCAATCATACCTTGACGCATTTTTTGATGCTTTTGACGCAGCATCAAATGGATCGGTTAAATTGGCTTCTCCTGATATTTTTGCCAACAGAAACTTAGCCGATGAAATCAACTTCAACATGACAGATGACCAAGTAAAAAAGGTAATCAGAAGAAAAGTTGATGAGTCTGTAGAAAGTGCTTTTGGCGTTTTAAGAAAACGTATTGATAAATTTGGAGTAACCCAACCTAACATCGCTAAATTAGGACAAACAGGTAGAATTTTAGTTGAATTACCTGGTGCTAAAGATGTAGACCGTATCAAAAAATTATTATCAAGTACGGCTCAATTGGAGTTTTGGGAAACCTACAAAATAGAAGAATTAGGCCAGTTCTTAATGACGGCCAACGAAGCTTTAAAAGCAACTGAAAAACCAGAAGCTGAAAAAGAAGTGAAGACGGCTTCTAACGATTCATTATCGAAATTGTTAGCAGGAGATAAAAAAGATTCTACCGATACGGCTAAAAAAGGAAACAATCCTTTATTTGATCGTTTCGTATCACAAGGTGGTGGCCCCATTTTGGCTATCGTTGATGTAAAAGATACGGCTAAAGTTAACTCTTATTTCAAAAGAGCTGATATCAAAGCGTTACTTCCAGCCGACAAAAAATACGCCAAATTTGTTTGGGGTAAACCCACAGTTTCTACTGATGAGAAAACCAAAAAAGTAGCTGAAACATTCGAATTGTATGCTTTAAAAGGAAACCGTGATGATTTAGCTCCATTGAGCGGTGGTGTAATTACCGATGCTCGTGATTCTTTTGATCAAATGGGTAAACCATCTGTTTCTATGCAAATGAACGGTCAAGGAGCAAAAGTTTGGGAAGAACTGACAGGTAGAGCATTCACTAACAAAAGTTACATTGCTATTGCCTTAGACGATGTAGTGTATTCGGCTCCAGGTGTTTCTAGCGGACCAATTGCAGGTGGACGTTCTGAAATTTCAGGTAATTTTGATATCGAAGAAACCAAAGATTTAGCCAACGTTTTAAGAGCGGGTAAATTGCCAGCCGCTGCCGAAATTGTTCAGTCAGAAGTTGTTGGACCTTCTTTGGGTCAAGCAGCTATTGATGCGGGTATGATTTCTTCTATTGTTGGTTTAATCCTGGTATGTTTATGGATGGTGTTCTATTACGGTAGAGCAGGATGGTACGCCAATGTTGCCTTGCTATTGAACTTATTGTTCTTGTTTGGTGTAATGGCTAGTTTTGGTTTTGTGTTGACTTTACCGGGTATTGCTGGTATTGTATTAACATTAGGGACAGCCGTTGATGCGAACATTATCACATACGAGCGAGCCAAAGAAGAATTGCGTGAAGGCAAGACTTTGGCTGAAGCCGTTAAATCAGCTTACGGTTGGAAAGGAGCTATGCGTTCGATTATTGATGCCAACGTGACTCACGTGTTAACTGGAGCTATCTTATATATTTTTGGAACGGGTCCAATTCAAGGTTTTGCTTTAACTTTATTAATCGGTATTTTCACTTCGTTGTTTACGTCTATCTTTATTGCTAGAATTTTCATCGATTTAGATATTCAACACAACCGACCATTGGCTTTCTGTAATTCGTGGTCTAAAAATTGGTTCACTAACTTCCACATGGATGTTATTGGTATGAAAAAATGGACATACATCATTTCAAGTACAGTGATTGTTGTGAGTGTGGTTTCTTTCTTTATCAATGGTTTGGATGAAGGTGTTGATTTTGTGGGAGGAAGAACATTCCAAGTTAAATTTGAAAAACCAGTAGAGTCTAGTGTTGTCGCTGAAGAGCTTTCTACTACTTTCGGAACAACTGTTGAAGCTAAAGTTTTTGGTGATGATGATCAGTTGAAAATCACTACTAAATACAAAATCAAAGAAGAAGGAACGGAAGTTGATGCTGAGGTAAACCAAAAATTATACGAAGGATTGAAGAAATATTTCCCTTCAATGAGTTACGATCAATTTATCAATGCTGCCGATGGAAAAACCATGGGTGTATTACAAGCTTCTAAAGTAGGTGCTGCTATTTCTGCTGATATCAAAACCAACTCGTTTTGGGCAGTTATTGGAGCCATGCTAATCGTAGGTTTGTATTTGGTGATTTCGTTCCGTAAATGGCAATTTTCTTTGGGCGCTATTGCAGCCGTAGTTCACGACGTTATATTTGTTTTAGGTGTATATTCGTTATGCTATAAGTTTATGCCTTTCCATATGGAAATGGACCAACACTTCATTGCAGCTATTTTGACAGTAATTGGTTATTCGATGAACGATACAGTAATCGTATTTGATAGAATTAGAGAATTTTTAGCTGGTAACCGAAAAGGTACCTTCAAAGAAATCGTAAACGCATCCATCAATACTACGTTGTCAAGAACATTAAATACGTCATTGACGATGATTTTGGTATTGCTCATCATGTTTATTTTTGGTGGTGAGTCAATTAGAGGATTCATTTTTGCAATGCTAGTAGGTATTATTGTGGGTACGTATTCTTCGTTATTCATTGCTACTCCAGTTTTGGTTGATACTATGAAACAATCTGATATCGAAGAAATTGAAAAGCGTCATGCTGATGCCAATAAAGAATAAGTATATATTTTACACAACAAAAAAGCCATTCCAAAAGAGTGGCTTTTTTTGTGGAATGAACTGAACTAATGCAGGAAATGGAGTTGCTCTAGGAGTTATTCAAATGCTTGTAATCTGAAAATAAGATAAACTAAAAATGACTTCTACTTAACCCGCCAAACAATAAATTTCAAT
>CAZAJH010000195.1:0-3912 GCA_964485385.1 uncultured Flavobacterium sp. | reverse complement strand
AGTATGACACGGCTCTGATTCAACAACAGATCAAAAATGTTGGAAAGTTGGTTGTAACCGAAGGTCATTTTTCCGAAGTAATGACATACAAAGATCAAAACAAATACTTAGGCGATTTAATTTCGTTTGATAAAAAAGCAATCGTAGTAATTAATGCTGATGTGACAGTAAGTTTTGATTTGAGTCAGGTAGATTACGATATTGATGCCGTGAATAAAGTGGTTACCATCAAAAGCATTCCAAAGGAAGAAATAAAAATCAGTCCCAATATCAAATACTATGATGTCGAACAGAGTACATTTAACGAGTTTACGGGCAATGATTACAATAAAATTAACCAAATCGCACGTGCTAATTTGGCCAAAAAAATCGAAAAATCGACCTTGAAATCCAATGCTAAGAACCGACTAATTAGCGAATTGTCTAAGATTTTAATTGTGACTCATTCGATGGGTTGGACTTTAAAATACAACGGCGAGGAAGTCAAATCAGAGAAAGCCATACAAAATTTTGCAGGATAAATACGCTGTTTTACGTATTGTTTCACGGGAGTCATTGAATCATATTTGTGTCAGGTTTAATGACTTTTTTATGATTTACTTGCTGACTCTTCTCATCGGAATCCTGCTTTTTGTTATTTTTTATCTTTTTTTTCAAAATGTTAAGATAAAAGAAAGACACCTGAGGAACATGGTTAAATTGCAGGAAATTATCACCTCTTTGCACAACAAGCAGCAACTGCTCAATGACAAGGTGTTGATTTCTACCGAATACAAATCCAATTACAACCGAGACATGAAAGCATTGGGCGATGAAGTACTCGAACTGCAAAAAGTTTTTATCGACATCATTTCCAACAAAAAATATAAGTAACTTTATAGTATTGAAAGCAACCAGTATGTTTAAAAGTTCGATACAATTGGTAGTGTTGGTTTTGTTGATTGTTTCTTGTTCACAAAAGAACCCAAATCCATCATCTGATGCTACACTTACGACCAATCAAAAGCAGGTTTTGCAGTGGTATACAACGGCGAAATCGCTCCGAAATAAAAACCATTTTTTAATTAAAAATTATGCTGATAGTATTGCTTCATTCGTCAAAAGGGAAAGCGAAGAGTACAAAGCAATGGCTCACATTACTTACGGAATTTATTACAACTCAATCAATAACGATAGTTTATCGTTCAAAAATTTTAATTCGGCACTTGGCTGGCTCAAAAAATCAAAAACCGATAGCTTATTGGCTACTACATACGCTGGTTTGGGGAATTATTACAAGCATGTAGGCGATTATCCGAAGTCACTGAATAACCTTTTGACTGCTCTTAAACTGGCCGAAAAAATGAAAGATTCGGTTTATATTGGTGGGATGAATGCCAACTTAGGACAATTGTATTTGCAAAAAGAGGAGCTCCAGCAGGCAAAAAACTACCTCAATTTGGCCATTAACTACCTGAATAAACACAAAACCAATCCCCATTACTTGATTGCGATTCATACCATGGCCAATTTGCAAGGAATGAGTGGCAATATCCAACAAGCATTGGAAATTGACGAAGAAGGGTTGCGATTGTGCGAACAAATTAAGTCAGACAATTTGAAAGCCACTTTTTTAGACAACAAAGCCAATTGCTTTATGTTTTCCAATCGATTGGATAGTGCTCGATACTATTTTAACGAATGCTTGAAGCTCGATTTGATTAGTAAAAATGAAAAGCAAATTTCTGATTCGTATGCCAATTTGGCTCAGTTGGCTGCTTTTTCAAATCAACCCGTTGAAGTGATCGCCAACGCCCAAAAGAGTATTGCTATTGCAGAAAAAGTCAATTATAATCCCGGAATTATTAAGAATTACCTTTTGTTGGTTGATTTTTACAAAGGAAAAGGCGATTACCAAAATGCGTTTGACTACTACAGCAAGTATTTAAAAAGTTACAAGAACCTGATTAATGAGCGCAAGGAAATTGCAGCAGCTGAATTTAAAACCATATACGAAACCGAAAAAAAAGAAAAAGAATTGCTCATATCGAAAGCAAAAATTGCCGAGAGTGAGCTCGAAATCAAAAAGAAGAATACACAGTTTCAAATCTTAGCTCTTGTTTTAGTTGCTTTGTTGGCAATAGGCTATTTGATTTACCGTCAACAAAAGCTCAAAAACAAGCAGCAAGAACAAGAGTTTCAACTTAAATCGGCAATCAAAGAAATTGAAACGCAAAACCAATTGCAAGAACAACGTTTGTCTATTTCAAGAGATTTGCACGACAATATCGGAGCGCAACTCACTTTTGTGATTTCGTCAGTTGACAATTTGAAGTACGGAGACCAAATTAGTGACGCCAAAATTGTTAATCAACTTACCAAGATTAGTGATTTTACCAAATCGACCATCATCGAGTTGCGCGATACGATTTGGGCTATGAATAAAAATGAGTTCACTTTTGAGGATTTGCGTTCAAGAATTTTTAATTTCATTGAAAAAGCCAAATCAGCCAGAGTGGAAATAGATTTCAAGTTTTTGGTAGACGATAGTTTAAAAGAAACCAAATTTTCCTCATTGGTAGGAATCAACCTTTATCGCACCATCCAAGAAGCAATTAACAACGCCATGAAATACGCAGAAGCCAGTCAAATTTTGGTTGAGGTAAACAAAGTGGATCAGGGTATCAAAATTAATATTCAAGACAACGGAAAAGGATTTGATCTCGATACGGTGATTCAAGGTAATGGCTTGCACAATATGAAAAAACGAATAGAAGATGTGAATGGAACTTTCAATCTGGTTTCCCAATTGCAAAAAGGCACCGTCATAACACTATTAATTGTATAAGATGAAAAAAATAGTTTTCTTACTACTGATTTCCTACTCATTTTTTGCTCAAAAAAATGACAAAATGAGTTGCCGATCCATAAATGATCAGGCTATGGCAGTATATACTACCAATCCTCAATTGGCAATGAAGTTATTGAAAAAAGCAGAACAAAAAGCCATACAGCTCAATGACAGCGAGTTGATAGCTGTGACTACCAATAATTTTGCTATTTTAGAGCGAGCCAAAGGAGCTTTTTTATCTTCCAAGAAAAAATCAATTTCTGTAATAATAAAAGCGAAAGAACCACTTACTAAAGCATCCATTTACAACAATATAGGAGCTTGTAATCGATCATTGGGATTGTATAATGAATCTATCAAATACTACCTCAAAGCTCTCAAAATCTATGAAGATCGAAAGGATATCAAACGACAATCGATTGTAGAAAATAATGTAGGTATGGTTTTTAGCACGATTGAACAATACGATAAGGCAAAAAAATACCATAGAAAAGCAATTATTTTAGCCACTCAAATAAAGGAACAAAAAGTACTATCAGAAGCCTACAATAATTTAGCCATTGCATTGGCCAATCAAGACAGTTTGTATGCATCTATGATCTATTTTCGCAAATCACTTCGAATTGAGGAAGAATTGAAAGACAAAAAAGGAATTGCGGAATCACTCAACAATGTGGGAGAAGTACATTATTATTTAGGAGTCATTGATTCGGCACTTTATTACTACGAAAAATCAGCAAAAATTGAACTTGAACTTCAAAATTTCTCAGGTGCAGCCGAGAGTTATAATAACATAGCACAGGTGTACTTGGAGGAAAAAAGATGCGATAAAGCAAAACCATTTATAGATGATGCCTACCGCCATTCTGTAAAAAATAAGGTCGTACAATCTACTTTATCTGCCATTGAAAATTATAAAGTCTATTATGAATGTATAGGAAATTATGCTGAGGCCAACAAGAAAATCACTGAGTATTACGCACTCAAGGATAGTATTCAAAAATTGGCTAATGTCAAAGAGATAAACGAACTAGAAACCAAGTACCAAACCGCAAAAAAGGAAAAACTCATTCTCGAGAAAG
>CAZAJH010000194.1:0-3918 GCA_964485385.1 uncultured Flavobacterium sp. | reverse complement strand
CACTATCAGGAACAAATCCTATTGTAAATCCAACTTGTTATACCAGCGTTGTTACCACTCCAACCCAGCCACCTGTTTATTACTCTTTAAGTTGTTTTAATCTTCCAGGTTGTACTTCGGTTGGGATGATAGAATTGATAACTGAAGATTGTAGCACTAGCGGACAACCCGAAAGTTTAACGGGTTGTGTAGATGGTACTAACGAGGTTTGTTACGATTTGACTGTAAACGACGATAACGTAATGGGAACATTAAATCCTGCGAATCATACCGTAACTTACCATTTATCTCAATCCGATGCAACCAATGGTGTAAATCCTATAACTGCGAATCCGTATTGTATTCCCCAAGGTTTTCAAATGTTGTTTTCAAGAATTCAAACCAATGCAGGTGAATTGGTTGCGGTTAACTCATTTTCACTAAATGGTTTCAATTTCCAACACAACCTAACTCCATTGGCCACAGTGCAGCAGTGCGATGACAATAACGATCAAATTGTGGTGTTCAATTTAACTAATGCGATAGCGCAAATCAATACGGTTAATCCGTTAACCTATTATGCGAATTCTACAGACGCTCAGAATGAACAAAATCCAATAGCCAATCCAACGGCTTACAGTGTAAGTGTTTTTCAACAGCAAACAGCTGCATTTATCAGGGAATCAATACCTGGAGCCTGTGATGTAATTTATACACTTCCATTACAAGCTTTTGGAAACTGTAATTTGGCTTCTCAATGTAATAACGCCAATTCTTTATGTGGCACATTGGGTGTTCCTTTTCAAAATACGGTTGGTCTTCCAACTCTTGCTTCACCCGGATGTTTGGGATCAACGCCCAATCCAACATGGTTTTATTTACCAGTAAGTGGAGCAGGAAATTTGAGCTTTACAATTAGTCAAGGGAATAACGCGCCATCGTATAACAATTTAGATGTAGACTTTATCTGTTGGGGACCATTAACTGCTCCTCAGTGTACTACTCTATTTGATTTCCCAGACGGAAATACAGGACTTCCTTACAATATTGTTGCCTGTAGCTTCTCATCTGCAGCAACTGAAAATTTCACAATTCCAAACGCACAACCAGGACAGTACTACATGCTAATGGTAACTAATTTTAGTAACCAACCAGGCTTGATTAAGATTGTTGAGCAAGGCAATTCACAAGGAACTATTGACTGTTCAGGTTTCAAATTGAATGCGTTTTTAGATGCTAACAACAACGGAAGCCAAGACAGTGGTGAATCTAATTTTCCACTTGGACAATTTCATTATGAAGTAAATAATAATGGTACGGTTCATAATATTACCTCACCATCAGGTATTTACAATATTTATGATATCAATCCTGCCAATAGCTATGATGTTAGTTTTTCAATCAATCCTGCTTATGCAGCAATGTACAATCTAACAACGTCTTCTTATAACAACATCAGTATTGTTGTTGGGGGTGGCACAATCACTTATAATTTTCCTGTAACGGTTACCCAGCCATACAATGATTTGGCGGTGACGGTAGTTTCTATCAATGCTCCGAGACCCGGATTTACCTATACCAATAAAATTGTTTATTCTAATTTAGGAAATCAAATGATGCCTTCGGGTACGGTGACTTTTGTTAAAGACAATAATGTTACAATTACATCTGTATCTCAGGCAGGTACCTCGGCTACTAGTAATGGATTTACTTATGATTTCACCAATTTGGCTCCTTTTGAAGTCAGAACAATTGATGTTGTCATGCAAGTGCCCACAATACCAACTGTAAATGCGGGGGATTATCTCACGAATTCAGCATCTATTGTTCCAACTGCTGGAGATGTTGTTTTAGAAAACAACAACAATTCTGCTACACAAATGGTCATCAATGCGTATGATCCGAACGATAAATCAGAGGCACATGGGGATAAAATTTTATTTTCTTCTTTCTCAACCAATGATTATTTATATTACACTATACGTTTTGAAAATACAGGAAATGCCAGTGCTATTAATGTAAGAATAACTGATGTTTTAGATAGCCAACTCAACGCTTCAACCGTTCAAATGGTTAGCGCCAGTCATCCCTATATTTTAGATCGTATAGGAAGTAATTTGGAATGGAAGTTTGATAACATTCAATTGCCGGTATCAATTGCTAATTCTTCTGTTGGTAAAGGTTACATTACCTTTAAAGTGAAGCCAAACGCCAACTTTGCGGTGGGAGATATTATTCCGAATACAGCTAGTATTTACTTTGATTTCAATCCTCCTATAATTACCAATACGTTCACCACTGAATTTACTTCTTCATTATCTACTCCTCAATTTGGAAACGATAATTTTATGGTTTATCCTAATCCAGCTAGTTCTTTGGTATATGTATCAATGCAAAACACCGCAGAGACAATAGCAAAAGTGACGATAATTGATGTTATGGGTAAAGTAGTGTACTCACAACCAGCTAGCAATACCAACCAGTTAGTTGTTGATGTAAATGCAATTTCTAAAGGAATTTATCTTGTTGAAATCATCACTAGCGAAGGGTCAAAAGCAACCAAAAAGTTAGTTATTAAATAAAATATATTAACCCAACCAAGCAAGGCTGAATCTAACCCGTTCAGCCTTTTTTAACTAATTAAATCATGACAATAAAACAACTCTTTTTATCGATGAGTTTGTTTTTAGCCTCGTTTTTTTTAGGCTTTTCACAAACTATAAATTGCGGTGGAACGTTTACAGATCCGGCTGGGCCAGCAGCTAATTATGCGAACAATACGGATTATACAGTTACGATTTGTCCAGAAAATGCACCTAGCATTGTAACGGTCACTTTTCAAGAATTCAATGTCGAAGCCAATTGGGATGGATTGTACGTCTTTAATGGGAATTCTATAAACGCACCGCAGATAGCCAGTTCTAATCCTTCTGGAGGTGTGCCAGGCGGGCTTGCCGGTGCATTTTGGGGGACAGCTCTTCCGGGACCATTTACATCAACGAGTCCAGATGGTTGTTTGACTTTTCGTTTTCGAAGCGATAATTCAGTTACCCGCCCTGGTTGGATAGCCACAGTTGCTTGTTTTCCTGCATTGTCTTGTTCGCAACCCTACAATTTAACGGCTACCAATGTCACAGCATCTCAAGTTACTTTAAATTGGATTAATGGAAGTCCGGCTACTGAATGGGAAGTCCTTGCTTTGCCTTGTTCATCTCCAGCGCCTACAGCGGCTACCAATGGTATCATTACCTCTTTAAATCCATATACTTTTACAGGTTTAAATTCGTCAAGTTGTTACAATTTTTATGTAAGAAATAGATGCGCAACCAACGATTTGAGTTATTGGTCTTTGTTACCAAACATTTCCACGTTGTATGCGCCACCAGTTTGTGGCGGCACATTTACCGATGTTGGAGGTTTTAATGGAAATTACCCAAACAACAGCGATTCTACAGTGACTATTTGTCCAGATAATCCGGGCGATATCGTAACCGTTACTTTTACTCAATTCAATACTGAAACCAATTGGGATGGATTGTATGTGTACGACGGAGATTCTATTAATGCGCAACAAATTTCTAGTGGCAATCCTGCTGCAAATGTACCGGGAGGATTACCGGGTTCGTTTTGGGGAACTGCGCTTCCTGGGCCATTTGAGTCTTCAGCTCCAGGAGGATGTCTTACCTTCCGTTTTCGCAGTGATGGCAATGTAAATTCTGCCGGATGGGTGGCTGATGTTGTTTGTGCACCAGCGCCAACCTGTCCCAAACCCAATGGCTTGAGTGCACTAACTACCTCTACAAATCAAGTAAATTTGGGTTGGACTAGCAACAGTAGTGCGACCACTTGGAATGTATTGGCTTTACCATGTGGTTCTCCAACGCCTACAGCTACTACAACAGGTTGGCAAACGGCAACTACCAATCCCTACATCTATAC
>CAZAJH010000193.1:0-3925 GCA_964485385.1 uncultured Flavobacterium sp. | reverse complement strand
GGTCGCACCTTCGATGCCCTCTAAACCAGGTGATGAATTGACTTCAAGTAAAAGTGGTCCTTTACTTGAACGAATAATATCTACACCAGCTACTCTCAAATCCATTGCTTTTGTAGCTTTAATGGCAATTTTCTTTTCCTCGGCTGTAGGTTTAATAATCGAAGCGGTTCCTCCCATATGTATGTTGGCTCTAAACTCACCTGGAGCCGCTTCTCTTTGGATGGTTGCCACCACTTTTCCATCTACCACAAATAATCGTAAATCTTTACCGTTGGCTTCTTTGATGAATTCTTGCACCAAAATGTTGGCGTTCAAACTTTTAAAAGCATTAATAACCGATTCGGCTGCTTTTTTGGTTTCGGCCAGTACAACTCCCTTTCCTTGTGTGCCTTCTAATAATTTGATAATTAATGGTGTACCACCTACCATTTTGATTAAATCATCGGTATCCAAAGGAGAATTAGCGAAACCAGTAGTAGGTATATCAATTCCGTTTCGAAGCAACAATTGAAGCGAATAAAGTTTGTCTCGTGATTGGGTAATAGCGGCAGCTGAGTTCAAGCAAAATACTTTCATTGCTTGAAATTGTCGGGTCAAGGCACAGCCATAAAAAGTTATACTTGGACGAATACGCGGAATTATAGCATCAAAGTTTTCTAGTACTTTTCCTCCTCGATAATGAATCTCGGGCCGAACTGCATCCAATTTCATGTAACATTCTTTAATATTTAAAAAATGCATTTCGTGACCACGTGATTCACCCGCTTCCATAATTCGTCTGTTGCTGTACAAATCAGGATTACTAGCAAGTAACCCAATTTTTAGTCCAGTAGGAATGATAAAGGAGTCGGAGTAAAAACTACTCAGATTTTCATCTGAAGGTTCACCTAATAAATATTTCTGTTCGGGATCAACCAAAATTCTTCCTTTCATGGCTTCTCTGCCCAAAAGCATTCTAAAACCCATCGAATCCCTGTTGGTCAGGGTCATTTCAATCAACCACGTTTGGTCACCAATAGTCAAAGGAGTTTGTATCACATGCCTTTGTTCTCGGAAACCACTTGAACTTTTAACGATTCGTTTACCAATGAGTAAGGCTTCGCAGTGGATAACGGTTTTTAGGTTGTTTTGAATTGGATTGATATCAAATTTAACCCAGTTTTGATCGTTTTTTTTGAATGATGTAATGTTGATGGCATGCAAGGCAGATGTTTTTGCACCAGAGTCAACTCGCGCTTTGATAGCAGGAATTCCTAGTTCTGGAAACGAACACCATTCTTCAGAACCGAGTATTATTTTGTTTTCAATCATACTGCAGAAAATAAAAAAACCACGAATTCGCAAATGCAGTATTAGGAATTCGTGGCTATGAGTTACTAAGAGATTACTTTGCTGGTTTTTCAGTTTTCTTCACTTTTACAGTCAATTCTTCTGCGCCATCTTCAATATCCATAAAAATTTCATCGCCAGCAGCTATTTTTGAAGTGATGATTTCTTCAGCCAAGGCATCTTCCACGTACTTTTGAATAGCTCTTTTAAGTGGTCGAGCACCGAACTGTTTGTCAAAACCTTTATCTGCAATAAACGCTTTGGCTTTATCAGATAACGTCAAATTGTAACCTAAATCGGCAATACGAGCGTAGAGTTTTTTAAGTTCAATTTCGATAATCTTATCAATATCGTGTTTTTCTAAAGCATTAAATACGATTACATCATCGATACGGTTTAAGAATTCAGGTGCAAAAGTTTTCTTTAGTGCATTTTCGATAATTCCTTTTGAATGTTCGTCTGCCTGAGCAGCTTTAGCCGCAGTGCCAAAACCAACACCTTGACCAAAATCTTTCAACTGACGTGCACCCACATTGGATGTCATGATAATTATCGTGTTTTTGAAATCGATTTTTCGGCCCAAACTGTCTGTCAAATAACCATCATCTAGCACTTGCAGCATCATGTTGAATACATCGGGATGAGCTTTTTCTATTTCATCCAAAAGCACAACACAATACGGTTTTCTTCTTACTTTTTCGGTCAATTGCCCGCCTTCTTCGTAACCAACATAACCTGGAGGAGCACCAATCAAACGAGAAATAGCAAACTTTTCCATGTATTCACTCATGTCAATACGAATTAACGCATCTTCTGAATCGAATAATTCTTTAGCTAATACTTTGGCCAATTGTGTTTTACCTACACCCGTTTGACCTAAGAATATAAACGAACCAATCGGACGATTTGGGTCTTTTAAACCAGCTCTGTTTCGCTGAATCGATCGCGCAATTTTTATAACAGCTTCGTTTTGTCCAATTACCTTATTTTGAAGTAATTCGGGTAAATTAGCTAATTTGTTACTTTCAGTTTGAGCTATACGATTTACTGGAATTCCTGTCATCATCGAAACCACATCAGCAACGTTGTCTTCGGTTACTTGAATGCGGTTGTTTTTAGAATCTTCTTCCCATTGTTCCTGAGCAATTGCCAGCTCTTTTTCGAGACGCTTTTCATCGTCGCGCAGTTTTGCAGCTTCCTCGTACTTCTGTCTTTTAACAACCGTATTTTTTAGTTCGCGTACTTCTTCCAATTGGCGTTCTAAATCAAGAATTTGTTTCGGAACATCAATGTTCGTAATGTGAACCCGTGAACCAGCTTCATCCAAGGCATCAATAGCTTTGTCTGGCAAGAAGCGTTCCGACATATAACGGTCGGTTAGTTTTACACACGCTTCAATAGCTTCCGGTGTAAAAGTAACGTTGTGATGGTCTTCGTATTTGTTTTTAATGTTATTCAAGATGGTAATCGTTTCGGTCACCGAAGTAGGCTCTACAATTACTTTTTGGAAGCGACGCTCAAGGGCGCCATCTTTTTCAATGTATTGTCTGTATTCATCCAGTGTGGTAGCACCAATGCATTGTATTTCACCTCTAGCCAAGGCAGGTTTGAACATGTTAGAAGCATCTAACGAACCGGTGGCTCCGCCCGCACCTACAATGGTATGAATTTCATCAATGAATAAAATGATGTCATCGTTTTTTTCTAATTCGTTCATCACCGCCTTCATACGCTCTTCAAACTGACCGCGGTATTTGGTTCCGGCTACTAGCGATGCCAAATCTAGTGTTACTACTCTTTTATTGAAAAGAATTCGGGATACTTTTTTCTGAATAATACGCAAGGCTAGCCCTTCTGCAATAGCTGATTTTCCCACTCCAGGTTCACCGATTAATAAAGGATTGTTTTTCTTTCTTCGGCTCAAAATTTGGGATACACGCTCAATTTCTTTTTCGCGACCCACAACAGGATCGAGTTTTCCTTCTTCGGCCATTTCGGTCAAATCACGACCAAAATTATCCAAAACAGGAGTTTTAGATTTTTTATTGGATTTATTGGCGGGGTTATTAAAACTGCCTTCTTTCAAACTGTCATCTTGTCCTGAATCATCATTGAACGATTCGTTTTTTGGCAAGTTGTCCATGAAATCATCTTCTTGTGGTGTCATATTTAAATATTGTTCTTTGGCTAACTCATAATCGATTTTCATTTTATTGAGCAGCTTGGTTGTGGGATCATTTTCGTTTCGCAAAATGCATAAAAGCAGGTGAGCCGTGCTTATAGAAGAGCTTTGGAAGACTTTTGCTTCTAAAAAAGTGGTCTTTAATGCTCGCTCAGCTTGTCGAGTTAAATGCAAGTTTTTCTTTTCGTTACTGATGTCAGCATTGGGATTAGGCGGACTCAAAACTTCTACTTTTTTTCGTAAATGCTCTAAGTCGATAGCTAAATTATTGAGTATGGTAATTGCTTTGCCATTTCCGTCTCTCAAAATGCCTAGCATTAGGTGTTCAGTACCAATAAAATCGTGCCCTAAACGCAATGCTTCCTCTTTGCTGTAGGTAATAACATCTTTAACTCGTGGAGAAAAATTATCGTC
>CAZAJH010000192.1:0-3969 GCA_964485385.1 uncultured Flavobacterium sp. | reverse complement strand
AGCACTCAGTGCCGCTCATGCCGTAGGCGACGATGCCATTCAAAGTAAAATGCAAGGTCATGTGCAACCCGATACGTTTACCCACGGAACTTCTGAACAACGAATTTATTGGTTCAAAAAAGGATTTGAAACTGGCGACATCAACCAAGGTGATACCTTTTCAGCTTTGTTAGATTAGAAACTATTCCAGCTATACGTTGCAAGAAACCGCCGTAGAACCGCATTTTTATAAACACAAAAGGAGCTTCTTGACAGTCGCTCTTTTTTGTTTTAAAAAGTAGCGCTTCTACAACGGTTTGCTTTCCACTCCTAACTGGGTTAAAAAACAGCAGCCAATAAGATATTAATTTTTAATTATCAATTGCAATTACCCCAACCAGCCCTCTCGATCCAAACTGCGGTACTGAATGGCTTCCGCTATGTGATGAGCTCCTATTCGTTCTGATGTTTCTAAATCGGCTATCGTTCGTGCTACTTTCAAAATACGATCGTAAGCTCTTGCCGACAAGTTCAAGCGTTCCATAGCGTTTTTAAGCAACTGCAATGAAGCGTCGTCTAAAGCGCAAAACTCGCGAATCAGTTGAGTTCCCATTTGCGCATTGTAGTGAATTGCGTCATACGTTTCAAATCGCCTTGATTGTATTTCACGCGCTTGAATTACACGCTTTCGAATGGCAATACTGCTCTCTGCTTTTTGCAATTCCGTTAGTTTTTCAAAAGGAACTGGAGTCACCTCTATGTGAATATCAATGCGATCCAATAAAGGACCCGAAATTTTACTCAAATAGCGTTGCATCTCAGCAGGCGATGAGGTCACTGGCGCATTTGGATCATTAAAATAACCACCCGGACTCGGATTCATACTCGCCACCAACATAAAAGAAGAAGGATAAGTGATGGTAAATTTAGCTCTCGAAATCGTTACTTCTCTATCTTCTAAAGGTTGTCGCATTACTTCGAGAACCTCGCGTTTAAATTCGGGTAATTCATCCAAAAACAAAACACCATTGTGCGATAGCGAAATCTCGCCAGGTTGCGGATAACTCCCACCACCTACCAAAGAAACTGAAGAAGCAGTATGATGCGGTGCCCGAAACGGACGCTGACGCATCAATCCAGCGTCTTTGATTTTGCCAGCTACACTGTGAATTTTGGTCGTTTCTAGTGCTTCTTTTAGTGTCATTGGTGGCAAAATACTGGGCAATCGTTTGGCTAACATCGTTTTTCCCGACCCTGGTGGACCAATCAAAATGATATTGTGGCCACCCGCTGCTGCAATTTCCATACATCGCTTAATACTCTCCTGCCCTTTTACATCTGCAAAATCAAACTCAGGAAAGTCATAATTCTGATTGAATTCTTCGTACGAATCAATAACAGTAGGTTCGATCTCCTGATTACCAGTAAAGAAGTCAATCACTTGAGTCACATTGGCCACACCAAATACTTCCAACCCTTCTACAATGGCTGCCTCCTTTACATTCTGAATCGGAAGAAAAAAACCTTTAAATCCTTCTTCTTTGGCTTTTATGGCTATAGACAATGCTCCTTTTATGGGTTGTAACCCACCGTCTAGAGACAACTCGCCCATGATGATGTATTTTTCAACTTCATCAGCTGCAATTTGTCCTGATGCAACCAAAATTCCTATAGCCAAAGTCAAATCGTAGGCAGAACCTTCTTTACGCAAATCGGCAGGTGCCATGTTGATGGTAATTTTTTTAACGGGAAGTTGGTATCCGTTGTTCTTGAGTGCTGCAGCTATGCGGTAACTGCTCTCTTTTATGGCGTTGTCAGGTAATCCTACCAAATGGTAGCCAACACCTTTATCTACATTTACTTCTACCGTTATGGTAGTTGCTTCTACGCCAAAAACGGCGCTTCCAAATACTTTTACTAACATGGCTTATACTTGATTTAAATGGCTATTAATAAGTACAAATATAGTAAAGTTAGAAAACTACAAACACCAATGGCATAATTAAAACGCACATATGTAAAACAAAATAAACTTTTTGTAAAATATTTTTGTCAATATGTAAAATATATTTTACATTTGAACATTAAATTTTAAAACACATTATCATGAAAGGACATTTTTTATTTCCAAACTCATTTAAAAAATTGGGTTGGTTTTTATTTTTACCCTCTGTTGTAGTAACCATTTGTATTTCGTCTTTGAATGTCAATACGGACGATTATTTTACGGTTACAACTTTTGCCATTTATCAGGAAACGATAGGTTCAAAGCCCGGTTATTTTTGTTGGATTAAAAATGGTATTTTAGACGAACTTTTAACATTTGGAATGATCGCGGGTGGGATTTTAGTTGGATTTTCGAAACTAAAAAATGAAGACGAATACATCTCAAAAATCAGATACGAAAGTTTAGTTTGGGCAACATATTTGAATTATGGTTTAATTTTATTTTTCACAGCATTCGTTTTTGGAATGCCGTATTTGAATGTATTATTCCACAATATGTTTACCTTACTTTTGTTTTTTATTATACGATTCCATTACAAAATTTACCAATTAAATAAAATAAGTAACGATGACGAATAATTTAAAAGTCTTGCGAGCTATTAAGAATATATCACAAGAAGATCTAGCAAAGAAAATTGAAGTAAGTCGTCAAACAATCAATGCTATGGAAAAAGGAAAATACGTTCCCTCTACGGTTTTGGCATTAAAATTAGCTCGATTCTTTGAAAAGCCAGTAGAAGCAATTTTTACCTTAGAAAGCACCGATTAAAAAAAATTCCATCATATTCTGATGGAATTCTTTTTTATTTCTTAAACTTGGCTATTCCGTCTTCCAGCCATTTTTTATAATCATTTACATCAAAAGTAAAACCAATAGGCTCTGACAAATCGTTACCATCTGCATCTAAAATCACATACAAAGGTTGTGAGTTACTTTGGTAGCGGGAAATCTGTAAATCAGTCCACTTATTACCAATAGTAACTACTTCTTTACCCGTGGTTTTAGAAACATACTGTTGTGCTTTGGGTAAATCAATTTTTCGGTCACAGTACAATGAAATGAGTACTACTTTTTCTTTCAAAATAGACAACACTTCTTTATTAGACCAAACATTATCTTCCATTTTACGGCAATTGGCACAAGCATCTCCAGTAAAATCAATCAAAACGGGTTTACCCACTTTTTTGGCATAAGCCAAGCCGTAGTCGTAATCTTCAAAAGCAACAATGCCGTGTGGTCCCAGATGAGCATGTTCAGGTAAATCAGAAGTCAAGGCTGTATTCGAACCCAATCCGTTGCTACTTTCAGCATAAGTCATAGGCGGTGTTAAACCACTTAAAATTTTGAGAGGTGCACCCCAAAGTCCCGGAATCATATAAAATGTAAAAGTCGTAACCAAAATTCCCATAATCAAACGCCCTACTCCAATTTTATCCGCTTTCTCATAATCGTGTGGCAACATGTATCTTCCAAATAAATACAAGGCCCAAGCACCAAAAATAGCTACCCAAATGGCGATAAAAAGTTCTCTTTCTAACCAATGTTTTTGCAGCACAAGATCAGCATTTGATAAAAATTTAAATGCAAAAGCCAATTCTAAAAATCCGAGAGAAACTTTTACTGTATTGAGCCATCCGCCCGATTTAGGCATCGAATTCAACCAACCCGGAAACATCGCAAACAACATAAATGGCAATGCAATGGCAAGTGAGAAACCAAACATCCCAACGATGGGCGCCATTCCACCTTTAGAAGCCGATTCAACCAACAGCGTACCAACAATCGGACCTGTACATGAAAACGAAACTACGGCCAATGCCAACGCCATGAAAATAATGCCTACAACTCCACCTTTGTCAGCTTGTGAATCCAATTTGGTAGCCCATGAACTCGGCAAAACAATTTCGAAAGCACCCAAAAAAGAAAGTGCAAAAATCACTAACAAAGCAAAGAAAATCAAATTGAACCAAACACTCGTCGAT
>CAZAJH010000191.1:0-3982 GCA_964485385.1 uncultured Flavobacterium sp. | reverse complement strand
ATGTATTCGAGTGGTCCGGGACGATACAACGCATTCATTGCAATCAAATCACCAAACACGGTAGGCTTTAAATCGCGCAAATACTTTTGCATTCCGGGCGATTCGTATTGGAAAATTCCGACTGTTTCTCCGCGTTGGAACAATTCATACGTTTTTACATCATCTATCGGGAATGCGTCTGGGTCAAGTTCAATTCCGGTTCTGTATTTGACCAACTTAACCGTATCTTTAATGAGCGTTAGGGTTTTCAATCCCAAAAAGTCCATTTTAAGTAATCCGGCACTTTCGGCCACTGAGTTATCAAATTGGGTCACATACAGTTCCGAATCTTTGGCCGTGGTTACAGGAACAAAATTGGTAATGTCGTCTGGAGTGATGATAACACCACAAGCGTGAATGCCTGTATTTCGCAACGAGCCTTCTAAAACTTTGGCTTGTTGAATGGTTTCACCTGCTAAATCACCTTCCTTTGCAATGGCAATTAACTCTTTTACGCGATCAAATTCGTCGGAACGCAGTGCTTTTTTAACTTCTTCCTCCTTTTCTGAAATAAATCGGGCTAAATTCCATTTAGAAGGCATCATGCCTGGGATGAGTTTGGCTATTCTATCGGCCTCAAACAAAGGTAAATCGAGTACACGAGCCGTATCACGAATAGCCGACTTGGTTGCCATTTTACCATAGGTAATGATTTGCGCTACTTGATTGGAACCGTATTTTTTAATCACATAATCCATGACACGACCGCGACCTTCATCGTCAAAATCGATATCAATATCGGGCATTGAAACACGATCTGGATTCAGAAAACGCTCAAAAAGTAAGTCGTACTTAATGGGATCAATATTGGTAATTCCCAAACAATAAGCCACCGCAGAACCCGCGGCAGAACCACGTCCTGGCCCAACCGAAACGTCCATTTTACGGGCTTCGGCAATGAAATCTTGTACAATCAAAAAATAACCGGGGTAACCCGAATTGGAGATGGTAAGCAACTCAAAATCCAATCGTTCTTGAATTTCTGGTGTAATTGCACCATAGCGTTTTTTGGCTCCTTCGTATGTAAGGTGTCGCAAGTAGGCATTTTCCCCCCGCACACCTCCGTCAATAGTATCATCAGGATGCTCAAACTCCTCTGGAATAGCATATTTAGGGAGTAATACATCGCGATACAGCGAATAGACTTCAACTTTGTCAACAATTTCTTGAATGTTTACAATAGCCTCAGGCAAGTCGGCAAACAATTTCTTCATTTCATCTTCCGACTTGAAATAATACTCTTGATTGGGCAAACCGTACCGATAACCACGGCCACGGCCAATTGGAGTTGCTTGTTTTTCGCCATCTTTTACACAAAGTAAAATATCGTGCGCATTGGCATCATCTTTACTCACATAATACGTATTGTTGGTGGCCACTACTTTGATGTTGTGTTTTTGAGAAAAATCAATCAAGGTTTTATTGACCCGGTTTTCATCCTCTTGATTGTGGCGCATGAGTTCCAGGTAGAAGTCGTCACCAAATTGATTTTTCCACCAAATTAGAGCTTCCTCTGCTTGGTTTTCACCAATATTTAAAATCTTACTTGGAATTTCACCGTACAAATTTCCAGACAAAACAACAATATCCTCTTTGTATTTTTCAACAACAGTCCGGTCAATTCTGGGCACATAGTAAAACCCATCGATATAGGCAATCGAAGCCATTTTGGCCAAATTATGGTAGCCGTTTTTGTTTTTGGCCAGAAAGACCACTTGGTAGCCATTGTCTTTTTTGGTTTTATCTTTGTGGTTATCACAAATATAAAATTCGCAACCTACTATTGGTTTAATTTCGGCGTCTGAGGGTTCTTCACCATTGGCAAGTGCAGCTTCTATTTTGGGTTTCACCGATTTATTGTGGTTGATAATAGCACTAACAAAATGAAAGGCTCCCATCATATTACCCGTGTCGGTGATGGCTACAGCATTCATTTTTTGTTTGGCGGCGGCGGCAACCAACGCAGGAATAGAAATGGTCGATTGAAGTACTGAAAATTGTGTATGGTTGTGTAAATGAGCAAACTTAGACTGTTTAAAATCTCTTTTGTCATCTTCGGAAATTGCCGTTGGAGTGGCATCGCCTTGAACCTTTTGTAGCCTCTTCCTGATCTGATCCGAAGCATCTTTGAGGTTCACATGCTGCAAACCTATCGATTCAATCGAGTGGGGATTTTTCAGTTGAAAATCGTCGAAATAATCCGATTCTACTCCGAGTTCATCTTTGGTAAATACTTCGGTTCGGATCAATTCAAAAAAACAGCGAGTAGTCGCTTCAACGTCGGCTGTGGCGTTGTGTGCTTCGGCAAAAGGTTGGTTGAATAAAAACTGATGCAACTCTGTTAAAGTTGGCAATTTGTACCTTCCACCGCGACCACCAGGTAATTTTAGCAATTCGGCTGTAACTTCGGTACAAGTATCCAATACTGGCAGTTTGGTCAATGCCGTTTCAACTCCCATGCGATAGAATTCACATCCCATAATGTTGACATCGAAACCAACATTTTGACCAACGATAAACTTTGTTTTGGAGAGTGCTATGTTGAATCTATCCAGCATTTCCTTGAGCTGAACACCTTGCTCTTGGGCCAATTCGGTTGAAATTCCATGAATGCGTTCTGCATCATACGGGATGTTAAAACCGTCGGGGCGAATGAGGTAATCTTGATGTTCGATCAAGTTGCCCATTTCGTCGTGAAGTTGCCAAGCTATTTGTACACATCTTGGCCAATTGTCGGTATCGGTAATCGGAGCAGCCCAACTACGCGGTAATCCTGTGGTTTCGGTATCGAATATTAAATACATAGGTTACAATTCCAAATGATAAAAAATCTTAAAAATCCCTTTCAAATTTCAATAACGATAGCAAAAAAAGATTTTCAGATTTCCTCTATTTCTTATACTGATATTGAAAAAACGTCAGTACAACTAAACAGTTCCAATGTTTCAAATTTACATGTAATGCCGCTGAATTTCAATTTTAGTTATCAACAAAAAAACCATCCGAATTAACGAATGGTTTACATTGTGCAACTTAGTGAAAAGAAAGATTAGTATCTTCCGCCGCTGTTTCTATCATTATAATTTCCACCACCACGAGAATTTCCACCACCATTATAACCTCCACGGTTATTAGTAAAGCTTCTTCTTTCTCCTTCTGGTTTTGGTTCCGATTTGTTCACTACTATTGTACGACCTTCTACTGTAGCGCCATTCAACTCGTCAATCGCTTTTTGCGCTTCACCATCGTTAGGCATTTCTACAAAACCAAATCCTTTACTTCTTCCTGTAAATTTATCGGTTACCACTTTAACAGAGTCAACTGTTCCGTAAGCCTCAAAAGACTCTCTTAAATCTGCTTCCTCGATACTCCAAGGAAGACTTCCAACAAAAATGTTCATATAAAAATTTTAAAATTCACGGTAAAGGTAGACTAAATAAACCGAAAGCCTCTCTTTTTTTGTAATTAATTGATAATAAATTAAAAAACCGCTACTCTTTGGGCTTGAGCAGCGGTTTTATATATACTATTTATACTAATTTAGTCTTGAATAACAGGAATATTGTAAAATGCTCCGTTTTGGAAATTAACTAATTCTTGTCCAGCAGGATTATTGTTGATATTTTGCAAATTCAATCGGAATTCACCTGATATTGTTCCGTTTTCAAATTTAGTTACTTTCACTTCACTCAAAATTCTGAACTTGGCATTGCCGTCTCCTCCGTTGATGGTAATGATATCAAAAGGTTTGTAGTTGTTGCCTCCATTTACAATTTTTACTGCCGTAATCACACCGTCTACAGCGGTAGTTCTCACCACCATTCCGTTTCCATTACCCGTATTGGTTGTTGCCACTGCATTAGCCGAAGTGTAACCTGTTCCTCCAGATAAAATAGAATTGGCTATTGTAGTAATAGGCTCAAATGACACACGAGTGGAGTAG
>CAZAJH010000190.1:0-3988 GCA_964485385.1 uncultured Flavobacterium sp. | reverse complement strand
ATCCAAACCAACTTAAAGCAGCCATTAATATAAAAGGCCATAATGCTACTATAAATGAAAGTATTCTTTCAAATACAAACCAACCCGATTTAATTCCATCCCACAATTGTAAACCTATATTCGGCCGGTATGCGTCACTACTCTTTTCATTGGCAATCATTTCTTCTTTGTAGGTCTCGTCTTGGTAGATTTCGAGGGTAATGGTACTCCAGTTTACTCGATCTTCGAGAGCTAAATTTTGTATTAAATTAGCGTCTTTTTGTTCTTTTTTGGAAGCCAAGTTTTCCTCTGCATCGATAATTTGCTCTAGTTTTTTTCCTTTGTTGTCGATAGCTTTCTCAATTCGGTTTTGGGTAGAAACCGATCTTTTTTGAGCTAATTGGTTACTAAGTATTTGTAACGAAACATCATTGGCTGCAATTTTACGGTAATCTAAAAAATGAATTTCTTTAGCTATGACTTTCAAAACGGTATCCAACTGGGTATTTGGAACACGAATAGTAATGCTGTTGTCCACTGAATATTTGGTGGTAGCTAATGTACTATCTTGACTGATTTTGGTTTTCTCAACCGAATGAATGTGACTTTCCAATTGGGTGTACGTTACATAACCACCCCATTTACGGGTTGCATCTTCAATTTTTGTAGTCGATTGGAATACGTTTTTTACCTTAAATCGTGCATCTGCAGTACGAATAAATTTTCGATTGTCGTTGGTGGATTTTGCTGCCGATGACGATAAGTTATCAGATTCTTCTGTGGTTGTTGTAGTGTCAGCTTCGACTGAGCTAATTGCCGATTCAGTTGAAACGGAGTCATTGTAGTTGCCATTTTTGCAAGAAACAATTAGTCCCAATGCGAGCAAGGCAAGTAAGGTTTTACGGTTTGTTTTCATAATTCATCATTTTAAAGTGTTAATTTAGATACTACTGTTTAACTTAATGTCTTTAAGTAATTTTATATTCAATACTTTAAATGATTTAGAATTATTTTTTTCTATTTAATTACAATTAAAAATCATGCCAAAAAATCGAAAATCTTCTTTTAACTCCAATCTAATTTTTGTTGTACTTTTGAAAAACAAAACAGAATCTTCCTTGCGATCAAATTTTATTCAACATATCGATAATGTATCGTTGTTCAAGCAACAGCTTTTAGTGTGGTCCAATCAGTTTAGAGAAGCCATTTTTTTAGACTCTAATAACCATCACACACCCTATTCAAACTACGATTGTATTTTGGCTGTGGATGCTTTTACATCAATAACTACCGATTTTCAAAATGCCTTTGACGACTTACATCAGTACCAATCACAGACTAATGATTGGTTGTTTGGCTACCTGTCATATGATCTTAAAAATGATACTGAAAAGTTGAGCTCAGTTCGTTTTGACGGATTGCATTTTCCCGATTTGTTTTTTTTTCAACCTAAAAAACTTTTTTTATTGAAGGGAAATCAATTGGAAGTGCAGTACTTATTGCTCTGTGATGATGAGGTTACCGTTGATTTAAAAGCCATTGAAAATACCCAATTGGTTTCTGGCTGTAATGCAGTAAAAAGTACCATTCAACAAAGAATTACCAAAGAAGATTACCTTCTGAAAGTAGCTAAAATGAAAGATTACATCCATTTGGGCGACATTTATGAAGCTAATTTTTGTATGGAGTTTTATGCCGAAAACACCATTATTCACCCTTTGCAAACCTACCAAAGGCTCAATGCTATTTCAGAACCTCCTTTTGCCGTTTTTTTAAAGAACAATACGAATTATTTACTGAGTGCTTCTCCAGAGCGTTTTTTGAAAAAACAAGAAAACAAGGTCATTTCACAACCTATAAAAGGAACCGCAAAAAGAGTTTTTGACGACGATTTGGATGCGGTTTCTAAGCAAAACTTGTCTCAAAACCCGAAAGAGCGTTCCGAAAACATTATGATTGTTGATTTGGTGCGCAATGACTTATCCAAAACCGCAACAAAAGGATCAGTAATTGTAGAAGAACTTTGCCAAGTTTATTCGTTCAAACAAGTCCACCAAATGATTTCTACTGTTGTTTCTGAAGTGGAGCGCAATATAGCTCCAACGACCATTATAAAAGCGGCGTTTCCTATGGGAAGTATGACCGGAGCGCCCAAAGTTTCTGCCATGCAAATCATCGAAGAATTGGAGGAAACTAAACGCGGATTGTACAGTGGAGCTGTAGGTTATTTTCAGCCCAACGGCGATTTTGATTTTAATGTAGTTATTCGAAGTATTTTGTACAACGCCCAAAATAACTACCTTTCGTTTTCGGTTGGTAGCGCTATTACCGCGTTATCCGAACCCGAACAAGAGTACGAAGAGTGCCTGCTCAAGGCCAAAGCCATGTTTGAAGTATTGGAATAAAAAAGAACTGGGCTCTATGATTTACAAAGCAATTAATGAGGCATTTTTTTTACTCAAAAAAGTATCTGAAAACAACAAAAATGAAGTCCAAAATTCAGTTCCTGAAAGTATCACACTAGTTTGGGTTAAAAATGATGAAACCCAAATTAGTATTGACAACGAATTGGTTACTTTTCAAAAAAATCAGTTGTTGTTTTTTTCACCTGCGCATCAAATTGCCTTTTTGGCTCCCAAGGAATGCTTGTTCTTGCAATTTAATTATACTTTTTTTGATGTCATTTCGCATGATGCAAACCTAAAATGTAGCGGTTTATTGTATGAAACAGCCCGAGATTTTCCCCTAATTTCAGTCGAAAAAAAGGAGTTGGATCGCTTTCAAAATATGTGGCAGATGTTGATTAGTCAAAATGCGAATCCCGAAATAATTAAAATGATGCTCCAACAATTGTTACTCTTGGCTCGGCAACTTTTTATAGAGCAAAACAATTGGCTTAGGGTTTCGGAAAAAAAACGCGACACCCTGCGCGCATTCAGTTTTTTTGTAGAGCAACATTTCAAAGAAAAACAATTGGTGGCAGATTATGCAGCTTTACTTCAAAAATCTCCCAAAACCCTTTCCAATTTTTTTGTAGCAAGTGGATCAGAAAATCCGTTGCAAATCATTCACAACCGAATACTTCTCGAATCAAAACGATTGCTAAATCACCCCAATCGTTCCGTTCAATCGGTAGCAAAAGAGTTAGGATTTAGTGATTTGGCCTCTTTTTCACGTTTTTTTAAAAACAAAACCGGATGTACTCCGAGCCAATTTCAAACAAAATAATATAATTTTTAAAAAGTATTGGTTTTGTTCTTACTTTAGCTTTTTTTAAAACTGATGTTACAAAAGTTCCAAAAACACATTCAAACACACTTTCCTTTTTTAACGAAAAGTCGTTTTTATATTGCGGTGAGTGGCGGTATTGATAGTATGGTCTTGGTTCATTTATTTCAGCATTTTCAATTAGAATTCGGACTTCTGCATTGTAATTTTAAGCTCCGTGGCGATGAAAGTGATGCCGATATGCGTTTTATTCACGATTATTGCGAAGAAAATTCATTACATCTTCGGATAGGTTTTTTTGAAACCAAAGTAATTGCACAACAAACCAAAATGTCTATCCAAGAAACCGCTCGCAATTTGCGCTACAATTGGTTTTACGAGCAAATGGAAGAAAACAAAGTTGATTTTGTGGCTACAGCTCACCATTTAGACGATGATGTTGAAACTTTCCTAATTAATCTTTCGAGAGGAACAGGTTTGGATGGTTTAACCGGAATTCCAGCCGTAAATGATAGAATAATTCGCCCTTTGTTGCCCTTTTCGAGAGCTGAAATCGAAAAATATGCCAAAGAAAATAACATTCAATGGCGACACGATAGTAGTAATGATTCGGATTACTATTTGCGCAATAAAATCCGCCATCATTTGGTACCTATTTTAAAGGAAATCAATCCTAATTTTTTGGAGTCATTTGCCAATACACAGCATTACCTGAAAGAGGCACAATCGTTGGTTCAAGATGCCGAATACATCATTTACCAAGAAGTTGCCAAAGAACGAG
>CAZAJH010000189.1:0-4026 GCA_964485385.1 uncultured Flavobacterium sp. | reverse complement strand
GATGGGGAGTTATCAATTGCCTTGTCTTGTTTTGGATTCTGATTTTCCTTGTTTTTCTCTTGTGCGTAAAAAGATGTGGTAATAAAGAAAACACTTAACACAAAAAGTAACTGCTTTTTCATATAAACTTTTTTTAATTTTATCGTAACACAATATTAATCAAATAAATTCTATTTTGTATAAAAGTTAAGAGAGAATATTTTTATTCAATTTGTGTTTTTACTGAACTCATTCAGTTCACTTTTTTTGAGGTTATTGAAATGCCAAACTTTCTTATAAAATTGCAAAGTTACTGGCCAAAGTAATAACCCGCCTGTTACCAGACAGGTTATATTACTATCTATACTCAAGTTTTTCGCTTACTCTCACAAAACAGCATTTTATTTCCACTCAATTTTTCGGGAAAAATACATCACAGCGGCCAAAATAAGGAACAAACCGATGCTACCTACCAATAGCGCATAATCTTCGAGTTGAATGATGACGTAGATGAACGTGTACAAAACCGAAAGCGCAATTCCGATAAAAATGGGGAACTTTTTGTTTTTCAATATGGAGATAGAATAAAGTGTAATTAACGCAACGACTGCGGTTCCAGCAATAGAATAAGCCAATGAAAACGAGCTGTGTTCTGTGATGGAAATGAGTAAAGTATAAAACATGACTAGGGCAATTCCAATCATTGTATACTGGAAGATATGAATGTTGATTTTACTTATCGATTGGATAAGAAAAAAGATGAGAAACGTAAGCCCAATAACCAAGAAACCGTATTTGGATGCGCGTTCATTTTGTTGGTATTCGTTGACAGGTGTGATAAAATGAGTTTCTAAGCAATAGCCTTGTAAGTTCGGAAATTGCTCAAAATACTGTTGGGCAAATGGGCGATTGAAGTGCAAGACTTTCCATTCTGCGGTAAATCCGTTGGGTGTTACATTGCGTTCGACTGGGGCAACAAATCCGTTAAAACTGGGCGAATTCCAACCCGATTCCATATGCACGGTCGAGGTTTTACCAATCGGAACAATTTTAATGGTGTTGCTTCCGTTAACTTTGATTGTGAAACGGAATGAGGCATTTTTGGCAAGGGTGTTGTAATCAAACAATGGCGATTCCAAACCACTAAAGTTTTCATTCGAATTGATGGGTTCAAAAATTAAATTTTGCGAGCCTAATGCCATCTTAACTTCATCTTTCAAACTTTTCAAATTTTCAGTTTCAATAATGATTTTGGCTTGACTCCAATAGATGTTTTCGTTTGGGATGTTTTTTTTGGCAAAGTTCGGAGTTGTAAAATGTCCTGAAAATTGCATTTCTGAAGTAAAAACATTCGATTTATAAATACTACGTTCTAGCGGTTTTTGCATTTGAGTAGCAATCGAACTGTTGAGGATTTCGGGGAAAAAGTAGGCAAATTGGATTTTTTTAGTCAAGTTGTCCTTATACGGAATGCGCAAAATGGGACCATTGATGTAAATGTTTTCGCCCCATTTAGAAGTCGTTTCTTGTACAACTTCTTGTTGACGTAAACTGCGTTCTCTTATTAGGTCTTGCACAAAAAAAAGTGGAATAAGTAAAACGAGTGATAAAAAACCAACCATAATCATTTTGGCTGTTGTTGATTGAAAAAAACCGTGTTTGATTTCTGTTTCTTGATGTTCCATAATGAATTGTTTTAAGTGTATTACTAAATTTATTTTAAAGTTGAGCCAACGATTTTGAGGTAAATAAAAACGATGGGTATGTTAGACAAGAGAATGAGTATTTTGATAGCAAAATAGTCTTGATGGTTTTTTTGTGTGAGGAATAAAAAGCACAATTTCAATAGTACTATTAGGTTGATAATTGCGGCAAATAGTATATAGAAAAAGCCTGCTGCAATAGCATAACCATCGGGTTTTAATAGGTGAGCGATGAGCAAAACAGTTCCGATGCTAAATGAACCCAAGGCCAGTTGTGTTGAAAATACTCCTGTAGCCGATTTATATTGTTCTTTGGTCATAAGAAAAAGAGGTAAGTGAAACATTTTTATACAAGTAGAAAGCCATGTAGATAAACAAACCAAAATGCAAGGAAAAAAGCAACATCTTTGTAGTGGTTAGTTCATCCAAAAGCGTTGAAAAAAGAGTGGTAGGATTGCTCAAAATTTCCCAGCTATTAAAGCGGAGTTCGCGTCCGATATAAATTCCGAAACCATTGAGCAAGCACACTACAAGAACGATAGTTGGGATGGTTTTTGTACGAAAGCGCAATTGATACAAAGTCTTTTCAAATTGAAAGAGTGAAATAAGTCCCAAAAAGAAGCCCAGCAATGCAAAAGAGCTAATGAGAAGTAAATCAAAGTAAAACCAATGTGTTGTGCTGTGAACCAAATGCACCAAATCGGTTATGATGTAAAAAGCATTGGGTAAAAAAGCAAGCCAAATGGATAAAATTAATACAATGGTTTGTTTTTTCAACCTCAAAAAATGGACATTGATGTAGGTTGATAATAGGTAAGGTAGGGAAGCAAGAATGAGATTCCACACCAAAAAGAACAAGTAGAGCGATTGGGTCATTTTGGCTCTCAAAAGTAGCAATCCGAAGCAGTACAATCCGAAAAGTAACACCATGTTGTTGAGTTTTCGATTGTGGTGAAAAAGAGTAAGAATAGGGTTCATTTTATTGTATATTAAAGGTTTCACGAAGATGAGATACAGGTTGAAGGAGCATAGAAAAGAAATCCAAATCATGGAAAGAGTGTGCTTTCAATCCGCGTTGGAATTGCTCAATAAAGTATTCCAATCGAGTAGGATAGAAGAGTGTTCCAGTCATAATCACCAGAAAGAGATAGACACTTTTTTTCCCGTTTCCGAGTAAATAGTATTGCATACCAATTTCCTCTGGCACAGAAACACCCGTTTGCGTCAATACATGAATGATGTCATGATCTTCGAGTTGCGGCTGTATTTCAAAGTGGTATTGCATCAAAAAGCAGCCCAAATGGAATCCCAGACTTTCTTGTGGCAATTGGATTAGCTCAGCAATAGTAATTGGCCACGCTTTGTTTCTCTTGAAGAAATATTGGTACGGTTTTTTGGATAGTTCGTACATTTTTTCGATAAGTAGATCTTTCATTTTGTTGTTTTTAAAGTACTTTGAAATACAAAGTAAAATTATAAAAAAATAGTATTACGATTTGGATATTAATTTTTCAAGAGCGTCAATATGATCTTTAAAGGCTTTTTTTCCTGCCGAAGTTGCCATGTAACGGGTATTGGGTTTTTTCCCAATAAACTGTTTTTCAATTTGAATGTAATTCTCATTTTCTAAAGCTTTAGTATGCGAAGCTAAATTGCCATCGGTTACACCCAATAGCTCTTTAAGCATATTAAAATCAGCACTATCGTTGACCATCAAAACCGACATGATACCCAGTCGAATCCGGTGGTCAAAGGCTTTATTTATATTTTGAATAAGGTCTTTCACGATTAATTCCTATCGTATTTGTAATGCATAATACTGCCATACAATATATGACAAATTCCAAAACCAATCACCCAAAAGTACAAGCCGTAACCGGAAAATTCTGTAGCAATAAGGCCCAAAATGATTTGTGTAATTCCCAAATACCTTACATCACGCAGGGTATATTTGCTAGCATTTACACAAGCTAGACCATAAAAAATAAGTGTAATGGGAGCAATTAAGCCATAATAGCCGTTTTTGAGTAATAGTATGGAGAAAATCCCACCTGTAATGAGTGGAATTCCAAAATTGATAGCCAAGCGTTTTGAGGTCGGATTCCATACTTTTTCTCCTACTTTTTTTGCTTTTCTAACTGTTAAAATACAAGCTGTCCCTACCGAAAGCAGTAAAACAACTAAGGCTGTTAGGATAATGTATTTAAATGTAGCACTTTCTAAAGTTATGTAGTACGATGAATCATTTTCTATGAGGAAATAGGCTACAAATGCTCCAATCAAAGCATAGACACCAGCCAAAATCCCTGAAAAACCACTCAATGAAATAAATTGAGACGATTGT
>CAZAJH010000188.1:0-4031 GCA_964485385.1 uncultured Flavobacterium sp. | reverse complement strand
AAAAAATCCGTCTCAATTGAATGAAACGGATTTAACGCACTAATAAACTAAGTTTATAGGTTTACCTCAATCGATCCACAGATTTTACGAGATCTTCATCCTTTTTGATGGCTTTGTTGGCCAAAACCAGCATAACGATAGAAATAATAGGTAGAAACATCCCAATACCTTTCTCAGAAACTAACGCAGTTCCTCCAGATAAATTTAGCGAGCGATATACAAATAATCCTAATAAAATTAAATTTAATATGATGTTCAACCTGCCTAATACAAATTGATGTTGTCTTTTTTTATAGGAAATGATACTAATTAACGACAATACAGCACTCAAACCAAACAGCGCATTGTACAACAAGCTTTGCATAAAATAAAAATCCTTTCCATTTTCTTTCCACAATGGGAAAACAAAAGGAAGAACGCCACTCACAATTACAGCTAGTATCAAGTAAACGGTTTGAATTCGTTGAATCATTTTTTTCGAAATTGTCACGCAAAAATAGAATTTCTTTTTATATAAAACTATTTGCATACTAAAAAAAAAGTTGTATTATTGCACTACTAATCCGTAACAACTTCATAAACAACGGATATTTTCATCAAGAAATTTACCACACATTTGTATACTGTTTCAAATTATTTAAATCATTATAAACATTCATGTTTGATAGTACTGTATTAAAAGGAATGAAGCTTCCTGAGCTTCAAGAAATTGCCAAGTTGGCCAAAACCATAAAGTATGCTGGCGTTAAGAAAGAGAAACTCATCGAAATGATTTTGGCGCATCAAGCGAATACTACAACTCAAGAAGTTACCCATACACCAGCTCCCAAAGCTGAAAAGGTAAAAAGAGCCAGAATAAAACCTGATACCAAACCCGCTTCAACCCAAGATTTGTTTTCGGAAGAAAAGCCACAAGAGGTTGAAAGTAAACAAGCTAAAGCAGTTGAAGAAAAGCCTGCCAAAATTTCTAAATTTAAAAAGAAAGAGAAAATCAAGGCTAGCAAAGATGAAGTCGCACAGCCTCAAGAAGTTGAAGTTGCCAACGATGGAATGGTAGCAGAGCCCAATGAGGAAGTACTCGAACTTCAAGAAAGTGCAGAAGAAAAACCCAACAATACGAAGTTCAAGCACAATAACGGAAATGGGAACGGCAATGGCAACTCAAATCCGAATTTTAAAAACAAAAAGAATCCCAATTTTCGTGATGCCGATTATGAATTCGATGGTATCATAGAAAGCGAAGGCGTACTCGAAATGATGCCCGACGGTTATGGTTTCTTGCGCTCATCCGATTACAATTATTTAGCTTCTCCCGACGATATTTACCTCTCTACTTCACAAATTCGTTTATTCGGATTAAAAACGGGCGACACCGTTAAAGGAGTAGTGCGTCCGCCCAAAGAAGGCGAAAAATTCTTCCCTTTAGTAAAAGTCTTAAAAATCAACGGTCACGACCCACAAATAGTGCGCGATCGAGTGTCTTTCGAACATTTAACGCCGTTGTTTCCTGAGGAGAAATTTGACTTGGCTGGCAGACAATCTACTATTTCAACCCGTATTATCGATTTGTTTTCCCCTATCGGAAAAGGGCAACGCGGCATGATTGTAGCGCAACCCAAAACAGGTAAAACCATGTTGTTGAAAGACATCGCCAATACCATTGCAGCCAATCATCCGGAAGTATATTTGATTGTATTGTTGATTGATGAACGTCCAGAAGAGGTGACCGATATGCAACGCAGTGTGCGCGGAGAAGTTATCGCATCTACTTTTGACGAACCTGCTGAGCGTCATGTAAAAGTAGCCAACATCGTACTCGAAAAAGCTAAAAGATTGGTGGAGTGCGGCCACGATGTGGTAATTTTATTGGATTCGATTACCCGATTAGCTCGTGCTTACAATACAGTGCAACCCGCGTCAGGTAAGGTGTTGAGTGGTGGAGTAGATGCCAATGCGCTACAAAAGCCAAAACGTTTCTTTGGAGCAGCGCGCAACATCGAAAACGGAGGGTCGTTGAGTATTATCGCTACGGCGTTGACCGAAACGGGTTCTAAAATGGATGAGGTAATCTTTGAGGAATTCAAAGGAACGGGTAACATGGAACTCCAATTGGATCGAAAAATTGCCAACAAACGTATTTTCCCAGCTATCGATTTGACCTCTTCCTCTACACGAAGAGACGATTTATTGCAAGACGAGAAAACCATCCACCGCATGTGGATCATGCGCAAATATTTGGCCGATATGAACCCAGTAGAAGCCATGGATTTCATCAACGACCGTTTCAAGAAAACACGAAACAACGACGAATTCTTAATCTCTATGAATGATTAATAAATAAACCGAGCAGCAATGTTCGGTTTTTTTTTTTTTTTTGAGAAGCAGGAGTGAGGTGTTGCAGTAGCACACTCGTCCCGCTATTCGCTTTATTTTTACACCTGACAGGTTTTTAAAACCTGTCAGGTATAAAAGATACCGCTTCTATCGGGGCTAGACTAGAAATTTTGTAGTTCAAACAACCAAAAAAAATGCCGTTCATAGCATTGAACGGCATTTTTAGTATAAGTTTCGTTAATTCTAACTTCGTTAATCGTACTTACTCTTTGCTCGCCAAATACCGTTCCGCATCCAAAGCCGCCATACAACCTGTTCCCGCAGCCGTAATCGCCTGACGGTATACGTGATCTGCCGCATCACCACCCACAAATACACCCGGAACATTGGTTTTTGAAGTGCCCGGAACGTTAATAATGTAACCGGTTTCATCTAAAGTTAAGTAGTCTTTGAAAATGTCAGTGTTGGGTTTGTGTCCGATAGCTACAAAGAAACCTGTAGCCGGAATTTCCTTCAATTCTCCAGTAACTCTATTTTTTACTCGAATGGCTGTCACTACTTGACCGTCACCTAGTACTTCATCTGTTTCGGTATTGAGCAAAATTTCGATATTTTCGGTTTTACGCACCCGCGCTTCCATAATTTTAGAAGCTCTGAATTGCTCGCTACGCACCAACATCGTTACTTTTTTACACAATTTAGACAAATAATGGGCTTCTTCACATGCAGAATCTCCAGCACCCACAATTACAACTTCTTGGTTGCGGTAGAAAAATCCGTCGCAAACTGCACAAGCCGAAACACCACCGCCCAAATTGAGGTAATGTTGTTCTGACGGTAAGCCTAAATATTTTGCTGATGCTCCTGTTGATATAATCACGGTTTCACAGTGAATTTCGGTATCATCATTTACCCATACTTTGTGTATTGAACCCGAAAAATCAACCTTGGTTACCCAACCATGGCGTACATCGGTACCGAAACGCTTGGCTTGCGCTTCTAGTTGAACCATCATCTCAGGACCAGTTACCCCATCTGGGTAACCTGGAAAGTTTTCTACTTCATTGGTAGTAGTTAGTTGGCCGCCTGGTTGCGTTCCTTGGTACAAAACGGGATACATATTAGCTCTTGAAGCGTAAATGGCCGCTGTGTATCCTGCCGGACCAGAGCCAATGATAAGGCATTTTACTTTTTCTATCGTGTCAGACATAGTTTGTTTTTTTGAGATGCAAATGTATATTTTTATTAAAATAAAATCGAATGTTCTAGATTAGAAATAACTATTTGTTGATAACTATGAATTATTAGTTCAAAACATTTTGAGAACTCATATTTAGTTTTATCTTTGCACTCGCTTTCGGGGTGTAGCGTAGCCCGGTTATCGCGCCTGCTTTGGGAGCAGGAGGTCGCAGGTTCGAATCCTGCCACCCCGACCGACAAAAGCCGAACTGTAAGTTCGGCTTTTTTTAATCCTAAATTTTACAAAAGTTTTACTTTTGATAAAATTTAGGATTAAAAAAAGGCAATAACGCGTAGCGGTTTTGTGCTTTTGTCGAGCCACTTCCCCTCTTAAGGATATGCAATCCTGCGTTGAAGTTTTACTTTTGATAAAATTTAGGATTAAAAAAAGGCAATAACGCGTAGCGGTTTTGTGCTTTTGTCGAGCCACTTCCCCTCTTAAGGATATGCAATCCTGC
>CAZAJH010000187.1:0-4041 GCA_964485385.1 uncultured Flavobacterium sp. | reverse complement strand
TCCCAAAACTATTGTCATCGGAGCACATTACGATCATTTGGGTTTGAATGAGCACAACAACTCCACTAAACCCAATTCTAAAGGTGAAATTCATAATGGAGCCGACGATAATGCTTCGGGTGTAGCTGCTGTTTTAGAACTGGCGCGTATGTATGCCAAAAACAAAACTATTGAAAACGCCAATTATGTTTTTGCGTTATTTTCGGGTGAAGAAGACGGATTAATAGGTTCAAAAAAATTAGCCGAAAGCATCAAAACCAGGTACCCAAATGTGGTAGCCATGCTCAATATGGATATGGTAGGACGATTGAATGATAAAAAAGAAATGACTGTTGGTGGCGTGGGTACAAGTCCCCTTTTTCCGAGCTTGGTAGAAAAAACCAAACCTGCTGGCTTCAACATTACCTTAGACCAAAGTGGCGTGGGTCCTTCTGATCATACCTCTTTTTATTTGAAAGACATTCCTGTTTTGTTCTTCTTTACAGGAACACACAACGATTACCACAAACCCTCTGATGACGAGGATAAAATCAATTATTATGGTGTAAAAAACATTACCGATTATGCTTTTAGAATGGTAAGTGAATTGAGTAATCAAACTACTATAGAATTCACCAAAACCAAAATGAACGCCGAAAAGACGCGTCCTAAATACAAAGTAACTTTAGGTGTAATGCCTGATTATACAGACCATGGCGATGGCTTACATATTGATGGTGTAACCGATGGACGTCCGGCACAGATAGCCGGAATCAAAGAAGGTGATATCATTGTAAAAATTGGTACGTGCGAAATCAAAGAAGTATACAGTTATATGGAGTGTTTAGCTAAAATTAGTGCTGGTGAGGAATTGCCGGTAACATTCAAACGCGAAGGCGAATTAAAAACAGTAACTGTAAAATTTTAATCCAAATACTCCAAAATAGTAAAATCCGCTCCGAATTTGGAGCGGATTTTTTTTTGTTTACGATTTATTGCGTTGGTTTTGCAATACAATCATTTGCACTTGAATTAAATCATTCAAAGCCAAATCTACCTTTGTTTTACCTCGAGACAATACCACATTATTCAGGGGAATTTTGAGCTGATTGGCCGTTAATTTGGAATTGTAACTGTTTATTCTTTTTTCCAATTCTGATAGCGTTGTAGGAGTAATGTATTCTATAAAGTTAGCATCACCTAATACAACACTATCATCTGCACGGTTCAACCAATCGGTTCGGCCAGTTTCTTTCTGCAACACTTCGTTTTTTAAATCCTGACAAAAAGAATATACCAAATCACTACTCTTTTTAAAATCATCTGAAAGTGAAGCTACCTGTGAATCCGTCAGTTGCCGTTCATTTTGCAAAATTTGCTCATTAATCAAAAAGGCACGAGTTTGCGCTACATGTTCTTTTTGTGTAGCGTACGGACTTCTAACCAAGGTCAAAATCAAAGCACTTCCCGCCACAATAATAATAGACGAAACCAGAGTATTGACTTTTGTATCCGGATTTTTAATTCCAGAAAAATAGTAAATAGGTAAAAACAGAAAGACCATAATAAACAAAGCCGACAAACACAACACGTTTGCAAATGGCCAATGCATGATTTTAAACATCACACCCAAACTGAGTGCTATTGAGGCCAGCGCACCCAGTCCGATAACAATTTTTGCTTTGGTTTCTTTTTTCTCTTTTGCCTTTAAAGTAAAAAGTAACGGTAAAAAAACAAAGCTCAGGACTAAAACTCCGGCAAAAATGATTACTGCCGCCCCAGGCCAGTGCATAAATTTAAAAAGTATCCCTACACTCAACAGTGAAGCTGAAAAGCTTCCACTACATAACATTATTTTTTTCATCACATAATAGTTTTTATGAATTAATAAATGGATGGTCTCCGCTTCTATTTCATACAATTCTTTGGCGTAAAACGTCGAAATTGTAGAATAGTAAAATTCCTCGAAATCACCATCATCTTCGAGGTTTTGCTCAATAATACAACAAACATGATCCAATAGGTCTTGCTGCAGGCTGACCATCTTGACGCCACGTGCACTGATGTCATCAAGAATAAAATCGATTTGTTGATCACTGATGCAATACATTTATACCGCTTGTGGATTAATATCTAACAAAAACTTCATCGTATTCATAAAATCGGCAAGTTCACTGATTTTTTCGTCGATTTTTGTCTTTCCCTCAGGACTCAAACTGTAGTATTTACGAACTCGCTTTCCGATATATTCGGTTTCAACGGTAACCAAACCCTCCGCTTCTAGAGCATGTAAAGTAGGATACAAAGCACCTTCTGTGATTTGAATTTTATCAAAAGACAATTCTTTTACGCGTTGGGTTATCTCATAACCATACATCCTTTTGTTCTCCAATTGCTTCAAAACAATGGTTTTTAAGGTACCTTTTATTAATTCTGATGAATACAACATGTTTTTTATTTTAAATGATAACGCAAATATACATAAGATTATTATGCATTTGATTATTATGTTTAAAATAATTTTCATTTAATGATATAACTCATAGAAAATCAAACAAATAAATTGTACATTTGAATACGCCGTTTCATTTTGAAACTAAATCGTCAAAAATGAAGGTTCCTATCAAAATACCCGATTCAATTCAATCTTTCTTTATAGAAATAGGAGAAATCTCATTTTTTACAGGCAAATTTTTTACTGAAGTCGTTAAAAATCCATTTGAATTGAGAGAGTTTGTTCGTCAATGTTATTACATGGGCAATCGCTCTCTACTACTTGTTGGTGTGACTGGATTTATCATCGGATTGGTTTTTACCTTACAATCACGACCCACTTTAGAAAATTTTGGTGCCGCATCATGGATTCCGTCTATGGTCAGCGTATCGATAATTAGAGAAATTGGTCCGATTATAACTGCCTTAATTTGTGCCGGAAGAATTGGATCTGGAATTGGGGCAGAATTGGGTTCAATGCGCGTTACCGAACAAATAGATGCTATGGAGGTTTCTGGAACCAATCCGTTTAAGTATTTGGTAGTTACCCGAATTTTAGCTACTACTTTCATGTTGCCTCTTTTGGTCTTTTTTGGTGACGCAATTGCCATTTACGGATCTTTTTTGGTTGAAAATTTTAAAGGCAACGTCTCGTTAACTTTATACATCAATCAAGTTGTTCATATTTTAGAATTTAGCGACGTCATTCCGTCTACAATCAAAAGTTTCTTTTTTGGATTTGCCATTGGTTTAGTCGGCTGTTTCAAGGGTTATTATTGTAAAAAAGGAACGGCTGGTGTAGGAAAAGCAGCCAATTCGGCTGTTGTTTATACTTCAATGCTGTTGTTTATCATCGATTTTGTGGCTGTTTTTATCACAAATATTTTTTATGATTTATGAAAACAATATCAAAAATAAAACCCATCATCGAAATTAAAGATTTGCATAAAACCTTTGGCCAAAACCACGTACTTGATGGATTCAATCTGAACCTGACTGAGGGCGAAAATTTGGTTGTAATGGGTAAATCGGGTTCGGGTAAGTCGGTCATGATTAAGTGCTTAATTGGTCTCGAAGATATTGATAGTGGCACAGTTATCATTATGGACAAGAATATGACCAACATCTCTGCCGAGGACTTAAACGAAATTAGAACCGAAGTTGGTTTTCTTTTTCAAGGTAGTGCGTTGTACGATTCAATGTCTGTTCGAGAAAATTTAGAATTTCCACTTCGAAGACATCCCAAGAAATTTGGCGAAATAAAAGACACAACACCATTGGTAATGGAAGCGCTTAAAAGTGTTGGACTAGAAAACACGATAGATTTAATGCCAAATGAATTGTCGGGTGGAATGAAACGTAGAATTGCTTTAGCCCGAACCTTGATATTAAAACCCAAAATTATTTTGTATGACGAACCAACTACAGGTCTTGACCCGATTACATCAAAAGAAATCATTATGCTTATGAAATCCATACAGGAAAAATACAAAACTTCGTCCATTATCATTACGCACGATATAGATTGCGCAAGGGTTATTGCCAATCGAATGATTTTATTGATCGATG